>CAZZET010000016.1:34125-52274 GCA_964653275.1 uncultured Methylococcales bacterium | reverse complement strand
TGCGAAATGCCTCATTCGCTTCATTCATCCGCTACTACCTGCTTATTCATTCGGACAAACCTAAGAATATCCTCAATATTAAACTGTGTCGTATCTCTTCTATCACTAATTAGCCCCACTTTAACTTCGAACCCATCGTCCTAATTTTTCTCTTATTCCTCACTTCTTAATCCTCTTTTTGTTTCCATTACTGTGCACCATTAATCGGCAATAACAAATCGGGTAGACATACCATTTAACGCTGACTAGCTTAATCGATACACCGTAAAGATTTAACGTCGATTTACTTTAAAGAGGGCAGATTCTAATTTGTCGCAGGAATTGACTTGTACCAAATAATGGTCTGTGGATTTTCCAATACATAACCATTAGAAAGCGATAATAATTACTGATAGCCCTCTGGAAACGCATATTCGCTGTACAGGATCGATCCTGAATAAATGCAGCAAAAAGATAGCCTATGCAATCCGCGTTGGCTCCGGGTTGAAAACAAATATGAAAAAGGCCGCTAGGACATCAACTATTCATATATAGAGGCATTGTGCAGTAGCATGTGACCTCATACTAGCAATGATTATATTTCGGTGTTCGATTACGAGAACTGTCAAGAAATTGGGGAATTTAATCATTGGAAATACGTTGGTACATCGGCCCAACAAAAGGAAGAAGCAAAAGAAAAAGGGATGAAGAGGCATCCAGCCTCCACATCCCTTCTGGAGAGTTTACCATACGGCCGGTGAAACCCGACCGTATGATTTTAGGAAAGGAAAAGGTGCGTCCTACACCTAATTTTTCCTTTAAGTGTGTTTACTGCGGTGCACACGTCGGAACGGTACATTTGGGGATAATAGAAAGGACATCAAAGTAATTAATCTGTCCATCTCCGTTGTCATCCCGGTAATCCAACAAAATGTCAGTAGTACTTTGCCCTGTATTCATGGCCAGGAAGATATAGTTCATGTCGATATAATCCACATCACCATCACCATCAATGTCACCCTCGTCGGCCAAGAAAGGTCTCCAAGGTGGCAAGCCAGCAGCAGGACGTCCACCGGCACCAACGGCTGGGATTCTTTTGAACCCACCCAATTGATCAGATCCGCCATGTGGAACCCATAACTCCGGATTGTCGAATGGAGCCATATTTTGTTTGGCCCTTTCATCCGTCAACGCTTTCATGAATTTCACAATCTGCGCTTCCTCTTCTTCGGATAATCCCAATGTAGTGATATCAGGGTCACGCTCTTCGTTGGAGTAATTCCCACCACGGTCATAGAACTGGACCACTTCGGCGAGAGTTCGTACCCCACCATGATGCCAATGCGGACCGGTGAGTTCTACCATCCGAATTGAAGGTACCTTCATCGCTCCATTAACAGCTTGCCGGATTGCTTTGATTTCGTCAATCATAGCTTGGTTCAAAGGTATCTTAGGCTCATAAGCCTTAGTGATAACTCCTGTCTCATGATCCACACAGTCTATTTCGGTAAAGTTGCCCGCAGCGAAAGCAGCTGGAAACTCATTTTCAATGTCATCTAGGGTCCATGGAAGTTCGAAACTACAGACATCAACTTCAAATGGATCCGCAACGTCTATCCCTAACAACATTTGAACGTATTGCGAAGTAAAGGACAGTTCCTGACCGGCTTCTTCTACACCTCGACCAAGATCCCATTCCGTACGGGTGGTTCCAATGTTGTAGAACCCGTTGTCGTAGAGAGCAATGCCGCCATCATTCATCCGCATTCTTTCCACCAGCCCTTCTTCTTCGTTCTCAGAACCTAAATGGAGGACAGAAGCCTTGGTGAACATCGCAGTGGCATGGCAATTAATACATTTACCCTTGCCCTGGAAGAGTTTGATCCCGGCAATTTCATCCGCACCAAATCCTGGAACGCCAGCTTCCGGGTGTCCCGCATCGGCCCATCGATCAAAAGGAGTATCGTCGGTAACCTGTGTGGATTCATAGATCATGACCGAAAGCCCAAAGAACAGAATGAAGTTCTTTTCCATTTGGGTATATCCATCAGCAAACGGTGTAGTATCACCCCAATATTTCTTTTTGAAGACCTTTTTAATGGCACTCTTGTATGTGCTAAAACCACCACCCGTAAGACCTTTCCCACTACTATGGATCATACCACCGAAAACCGAATCCGTAGCATCAATTTTCTGCAATGCCAAGGGTCTCAACGGGAGCATTTTGTTCCCTATTTGATCAAACGAACGACCCGCACAAGACATCTCAAAATCACTCCGAGGAGGCCCAACAGCTTGACTCGCATCACTTCCAGGATGCGCATCACTATCAGAAATATCCTTCATAGCTACCGGATTAGTTTCTGACGAACCTGGAGTGCTGCCCACGTAGATGGGTGACTCGACTCTGCGACCGATGACCTCATTATTAAAGGTCCATTTGGCCCGGCCATCCCAGAAATTGTCGAAGTTAAGCGAGGAATTTAAGATTGTCGGTGTGTTCCGTGGCTCAACATTACGAACCGTTTCATAGGATGAATTGTGGAAAACAGCACTAGGTACTATATCGCACTCATCCCGTCTGACCTTTCCCTCAATTCCCCCATTTATCGCAACTACATTAGTCGTCAACGGGCCAGAACCAGTAACTGCAGAGTTAAATACGCCCTGGGATGAAACCACGTCGTTGATCTCAGGATTTACCAGACCAGAATTTCTATCTTCAGGATCGTTCAGAAGATAAAAGGGGAAGTCTCCTTGCTTTAGCGTGTAATCAGCACCGCCTCCGCCCGTGTTCAACGTAGCAAAGGAGTTATCCGCTGGAACTGCGCGTTGTCCTGGATTTATTTGGTTCCGAACACGGTTATCGGCGCCAACATGGAAATGGCAACTGGCGCACGCTTGGCCGTCACTACCCACCTGCGTATCCCAGAACAGTGCTTTACCCAGTTTCACGGCTTCTTTCCACTTCAAGCTGCCATCGGGATTCTTTTTAAGAAATTTATCCAAATCAGGGGACAACGAAGTATGTCTTGTGCCATCAGACTCGGTGACGATCGCAGGAACGAGCGTACCGTCATCTAAGCGAAAGTTTGAACTTGCGAGGCTTGAGGGAAGGGGCTCTAGAGGCTCTACTACTTGCGCGTAACTGACACCATAGCTAAAGCATATGGCCAGCGCCGTACTAGTCCCTGTCAATGCTCGGGTCATGAACCTCGAACGTTTTTGTGGTTTATTTTTCATAAGAAACTCCAATATTGTTGTATGAATAGTCCATTTACTCTTATCATTTGTATAAGCTCCTATTTTGGTATAAGAATATTCGGGAGTATGATAGGTTCGGCTTTTCGCCGAATCCTTGGTGGCTGTTCGGAAAAAAGCTGGCAACGTGTCAATTTCCTTGGCACTTAATAAAGGCAATATTCTTACCAACTCTTAAAACCGTCTACTTTTCACAATATTAGGGGTATTCTTAAAAGTCCTCCTCAATGATTCTGTCGCTAAATGTAAATATTCTCGATATATTTAAGGTTTGTTTGTGACTAACGTTCCTGCTTTTGGCATGGACAACATGGTTTTTACTTAGTTAACAACAAGTTAAATTTTTTGGGTTGTATCCGCGAGCGAATGTCACATATATTTTACACATTATATTTTATGCACATAAAGAGTGCATGGGTCAGGCTTTGATTATTAACCAATGCTGGATTAGTCGGTATTAAAGGTAAAACTCGCTTTGCCGAGTGCGAAGTCTTTAAAACACGGTATAAATGGGGAAATACGCCACACACGGGCGAAAATACTGTTAAAACCCGAACAGGTTCCTTAAACAGTCCTTCAAAAATTAATTTGGGCAGTGAGCCCGGTAGGATTTAGACAGTGTCTGAATAGAGTTTCTTGCGTTTCTCGTAAGCTTCCCGCGCAATCGCGAGGTCCTGCAGAAACACCGTAAGCTCTCGAGTGTGCAAAGCCTGCGGACCGTCCACAAGCGCTTCAGCAGGTTCAGGGTGAAAATCCGCGAGAACCATATTTGCACCGGCAATAATACCCTGGACTGCAGCGTGGGAGATGTCTGATATGCCATCGATATTTGCTTCACGAGAGCCCACCGCATGGGATGGATCGATACACACTGGCATATGGGTCAACCGTTTGACCACCGGCACATGGGAAAAATCTACCAAATTTCGATGCGGATCACCCATATTGGTTTTCATCCCTCGAAGGCAAAAAACAACATTGCGATTTCCTTCACTCGCCAGATACTCGGCCGCATTGAGCGATTCCTCCAGGGCAATCCCAAAGCCTCGTTTGATTAGGATGGGCATCTCCTTCTGTCTTCCAACAGCCTTGAGTAGTTCGAAATTTTGGGTATTTCGCGTCCCAATCTGTAGCATAACGCCCGTCGGATGGCCCGTCGACTCCAACGTATCGTTAATTTCTTCGATATGTTTTTCGTGGGTAATCTCCATGGCGATCACTTGGATACCGTATTTGCCAGCCAATTCGAATACATAAGGCAGAGACTGCTTCCCAAATCCTTGAAAGGAATAGGGATTAGTCCGTGGTTTGTATATCCCCATACGTGTACAAACCTGATCGTGCTCATTCAACACTTTCATCATTTGCTCGACGTGTTTGGGTGTACTAACCGCGCATAACCCAGCAAACACATTGAGGTTGTCCTGGCTAAATGTGACCCCATTATATTGGAATCGATGGGAACGAAAATCGTTCTTGTGGCGTCCAAGTATTCGATATTCGCGGGAAATACGAACTACCCGATCAACACAAGGAAAAGCCTCAATATCGACGGTATTCAGATAATTGGTATCACCAATTAGATACACTTCGGTTAGCATCTGCTCTGAACCTGTAACATCGTGTATACGATATGTTATGCTCTGAAGTCCGGCCAGAAATGTTATCAATTCCTGGTACTGAACAGAGTTTTTATCAATATCCGGATGAAGTATGACGATCATTTAATCCAAGAAAATAAGCAGTAAAATGCTAAATTATACCATAAATAACATGACTTTATGACACATTCCATCAACCAGAACAAGGCGCCCTTTTGTTGCGTTTTGGCAAATTTAACCTAATATTTAAGCAATTCACAAGATTACACAAATGTCAATGGCTATGCTAAAAACGCATTGGAGTACATCTTTTCAAAAGCTCACAAACGCTCACATCAAGTTATCCTTAACGCACCTTCCACCTACATCTAGAAGGAAAGTCGTGGTAATTGGGATTCTTTGTTCCGTCCTTACCTGGGTTTCTGCTTGTGCACCTTTAGTTTCTCCACCAGGTAACCCCATACAGAAAGCTACATTAGTCGATAAGCATTTTGTCATGGAAGACGGAATACATCTTCCTTTTCGAGTTTGGGCACCTGACAACAAAGATATTAAGGCTATTATTGTCGCATTACACGGATTCAATGACTATAGCAATTTCTTTGATGCCCCCGGACAATTCCTAAAGACCCAAGGAATCGTCTCCTATGCGTATGATCAACGTGGTTTTGGCAATACGCCCAATCGTGGGCTTTGGGCTGGCGTGGATGCCTACACTGGCGATCTAGAACAAATTACCCGACTCATCCACAAAAAACATCCCAAACTACCGGTTTACCTGATAGGGGAGAGTATGGGCGGAGCCGTTGCGATGGTCGCAATGAATAGTGATAGGCCGCCTAATGTAGATGGTATCGTATTTACCGCACCCGCTGTTTGGGGAAGAGAAACAATGCCTTGGTATCAACGCGTTGTCCTTTCACTTAGCGCCCACACTTTTCCCTGGATAAGCGTCACTGGAAAAGGTCTGAATAAAAAACCTTCCGATAATTATGAAATGTTGCGAGCCCTAAGCCAGGATCCTTTAGTCATTAAAGAAACACGAATCGACGCCGTTTATGGACTGGCAAATCTAATGGATCAGGCATTGGAAAAAGCTTCTAGATTACAAACAACGTCATTATTTCTTTACGGTGAACGCGACGAAATTATCCCACGAAATGCAACCAGAATGATGCTCCAGCGTCTACCCGAAAAGCGAAAAACAAGTCATCGTGTCGCCATTTACAAAGAAGGTTATCATATGCTCTTGCGAGACCTCCACGCAGAGACTCTATGGAAAGATATCAGCGCTTGGATAAACGACTCACAAATGCCATTGCCCTCAAGAGCAGATCATCATGCTTCTGAACTGATTGCAGCACATATTTTGTGAGTTTATCTCACCCCTAATTTGTTTCATAGCGGAGCATCACAAATGCCTTGTGCATTATGAACAGGCCGTGGCGGGGAAACCCATGCCAAGTCATGAAGTAACCAAGCTCCATTTACAGTGTAAAAAGCCCTTTATTTCCCTAGTTTTAAGAACGAAATAGAAGCAATCTAATTATTTATTTTTGAAACAATTTGGAGAAATATGGAACTTAGAGCCCGTGGTTATTTTCTTATTGGCTTCGTTTTTTGTGCATTTCTTTTATTGGGTGCAGCCTATTTTCAACTTGCACAGGAATTGGAACCTTGTCCGCTTTGTATTTCTCAACGCGTCGTGGTGTTGCTCGTTTGCATGACCCTACTCAGCGCCGTAATTCATAACCCAAAAGCCCGTGGCATTCAAATTTATGCATTATTGGGCTTTTCAACTTCTGCGCTGGGTGCCGCGATTGCCGGACGCCATGTGTGGCTCCAGAATTTGCCACCCGATGAGGTTCCAAGTTGTGGACCGGGGCTTGAATATGTCTTCAACAATTTTCCGATTAGCAAAACAATTAAACTTTTGTTGAACGGCACGGGTGAATGCGCCGAAGTACTATGGACTTTCTTGGGGTTAAGCATCCCAAGTTGGACCTTAGTTGCTTTTATCCTCCTGGCTATCTTGTCTCTAGGCCAGTTTTGGAACACTAATAAACTCTAGTGAGCTATCCAAGCAGCCTCCACGCAAATTCCACAAAGCATTTATGAATAAAAAACGACTCAATTTTTATGTGTTAATTATTGCCTGTTGGCATTTTTTTCAACCTGCAATGGCTGCCGATACCAAAAGGTTGATTCAGCAATCACTGGTCGGCGATCATCGTTCAGAAATCCATAAAGCCCGGGATGTTTATCGACATCCCGCAGAAACTCTAGACTTTTTCGGTTTAAAAAGTGACATGACGGTTGTTGAAATTTGGCCAGGAGGAGCCGGATGGTATACCGAGATCCTCGCGCCGGTCTTATTTCAAAAAGGAAACCTCTACACCGCACATTTCAACCCTAATTCCGAAGTTGCGTATTTTAAAAAAAGCTACCGAAAGTTTGCTGAAAAAACCAAAGCTAATTCTGACCTATACGGAAATATACGTGTCACCATTTTGCAACCGCCTTCCCTTGTAACCATTGCACCTCCCGAATCGGCTGATTTGGTTTTAACCTTTCGCAATGTTCACAATTGGATGAGAAACGACCAAGCGTTAACTGTTATCAAAGCGATGTTTGACACACTAAAACCGGGCGGTATTCTGGGTGTGGTAGAGCATAGAGCTCCTACTACCCGAGCACAAGATCCGAAGGCAAAATCAGGGTACGTACGGGAAGATTATGTTGTCGATCTCGCTCGGCAGGCTGGATTTATTTTTATAGCAAAATCAGAAATAAACGCAAACCCTAAGGACTTGAAAGACCACCCAAAAGGCGTGTGGACACTCCCTCCGTCACTGCGATTAAAAGAACAAGATCAGGATAAATACCTGACCATCGGTGAAAGTGATCGCATGACATTAAAATTTAAGAAACCGAACTAAGATTTTGTCCTGCTAGAACGGCAAAGACATCTTAGGTTCTACGTCCAACAGACTCTTTTTAAACTTGCCCTGAATTTCGTCTAATGCTTGTTCATTGTCCGCCTCGAAACGAAACACCAACGATGGTGTTGTATTAGACGCTCTCACTAAACCCCAACCATGGGGAAAATCAACCCGCAATCCATCAATGGTTGTTACTCTGGCATCTTCAAAATCCGCACGGGAAAGCAATTTATCGATAATAGCAAAATTTTCACCTTCCTTTAATACAACATTGATTTCCGGGGTATTGATACTGTTGGGTAAATCGGCAAATACCTCGGTAGGTGATCGAGAATCTACGGAAAGAATTTCAAGCAATCGCGCCGCTGCATAGAGGGCATCGTCAAAACCAAACCAACGGTCTTTGAAAAAAATATGTCCACTCATTTCACCCGCCAGTTGAGCACCAGACTCTTGAATTTTTGCTTTGATTAGCGAATGCCCTGTTTTCCACATGACAGGTCGCCCGCCATATTTGACGATTTCACTGGCTAAGTCTCTAGTACATTTCACATCGTAGATGATATCAGCACCAGGATGCCTCGATAGCACTTCGGCGGCAAACAACATCATGAGTCGATCAGACCAAATAATATTGCCTTCGCCATCTACCACGCCAAGGCGATCTCCATCTCCATCAAAGGCAATCCCAAGATCGGCTTTTTCCTTTCGAACCGTTTGCATAAGCAACTTGAGATTTTCAGGCTTGCTAGGATCCGGATGATGATTTGGAAAGTTCCCATCAATCTCGCATAAAAGCTCGACAACATCACACCCGATCGACCGCAACAATTGTGGCGCCAAATTACCGGCCACTCCATTACCGCAATCCACAACTATTTTCATACGTCGATCGATTTGAATGTCATCGACAATGATTCCCATGTATTCGGACACTAAATCACGTGTTTCAAACCCTCCATTGCCGCTAACAAAATCTCTACATTTGATCCTTTGGTACAGTCCTTCGATCCGTTCACCGGCAAGGGTTTCACCGTTGACAACCATTTTCAAGCCATTGTATTTCTTGGGATTATGACTGCCTGTGACCATAATCCCGCTATTGCTTTCCAAGAAATGGGTCGCAAAATACAATACAGGGGTGGGCACCAACCCTATGTTGATTACATTCCGGCCACTTTCCTGCAACCCTTTCGCCAACGCTTCGCAAAGCTCTGGACTAGACAGACGCCCATCATAAGCAATGATAACGGTTTTCTCCCCACCTTTTTCAACTTCACTGCCTAATGCACGTCCAATATCTTTTACCACATTAGCTGTGAACGATTGCCCAACCACACCGCGGATATCGTAGGCACGAAATATCTGCTTTGATAGCGCCGGATTACCTTTGATTTTGGCTTTTGCACGTGCATTCGTATTCGACACGCTCGAACTGGAATTAGAACCTTTATTGTTCACCCCATCCGGTTTTTTTTCACCACCCTTAGTAATCGCCAGAATATCCTTCAACTTTAGCTGCTTCAGTTGCGAGAGCATAGTGATTACATACTCTAATTCCCTAATTTTCATCGGGTAAGCTCCATGCGCTTTCCCTGAAATTAGATCATTGACTACTTTAACAATGCTTTTTTGGTCGTGTTTAATAGACCTTATGATCCACCGAAAACCATAATTATGCAGTATTGTCAGTAGCAATATCACTCCTACAATCATCGCATAAAACAATGGTGCCCCAAATCCCATATTGGTAGGCGCCCAATACCTTATTTTCCAATCGGAATACCCAATATCAACAGAACCTGCTGGAGGGCTGCCTTTAAAATTTTTCTCACCACTAAACCCAATGCTAAGCCTACCTTGAACAAGTTCAAACGCACCACCATGGGCTTCAATTCCCGAGATAAGTCCTTCCAACTCATTCGCCGAGTAACTTGCCAATAAAATACCAATCACCCGCTCATCCTCCATAATCTTCCTGGCTATTGCCAAATGAGCATGAGGGGTTCCGAAACCGTGAAAAGCAGGCATTGGGTCAGAATCATTAGCACTTTTTACCATAACCAAATCAGCGAATCCCATATGTGGTTTTGACGTTTGATCCGGTTCTTCAATATTTACAGGTAGAACGCGCACCTTCAAAAGGCCTGGCAAAATTTGGGATGTATTCTCTGCCAACATCTGTAATTGGCCAAGGTCCTTAAAATTGTTCGAAGTCCGAGACAGTAAATCGACTCCAATCTCATTAACTGTTTTAATTTTTCGCTTTAAGTCATCTCTAACTATGGACGCAACACTTTCAGCAATAGCTTGAGAACTACCTTGCGCAGCATTTTCCATACGTTCGGAGATATTCCAATAAAGTAAACTGCCAACCAGAAAAATAACGGCAGCTGTCGTCGTAGACAGAATAGTCAGTATTGTTTTTAAACTCATGGTGTTTCGAAACTACTCGTACCTCAAGGCCTAAAAAATAGATAACCGCATAAAACAAGCTTGAAAGATATCTACATTTATTTGCCTAGTTCTCAACCGTATACCCTCTTCTATATTCTAGATTTTTTTATGTATTGAGGTACTCGATATTTTAGCCGCGGCCTGTGTGACCGAATCCACCTGCTCCACGAGGGCTGACCTTAAACTCATCAACCGTTTCAAATTCCGCTTGGATTACCGGTACAAAAACCATTTGGGCAATCCTCTCACCCACTTCAATTTTGAAAGGGTTTTGCCCCCGGTTCCAGCAGGAGATAAAAACCTGCCCCTGATAGTCGGAGTCGATCAATCCGACCAGATTACCCAGAACAATCCCATGCTTGTGACCTAAACCTGAACGGGGAATGATAACTGCCGCTACACTTTCGTCAGCAATATGAATCGCGAAGCCAGTCGGAATCAATTCTGTTTTTCCTGGCTGAAGGATTAATGTTCCATCCAAGCAGGCGCGTAAATCCAATCCCGCTGAACCCGATGTTGCATAATCGGGTAGTGGAAATTCCTTTCCTAAGCGAGAATCAAGAATTTTTAGTTGAACTTTGTTCATGGTAGCGTTCCACTATGAGCTCTAATAAGCGTTTTGCTAGGATTTGTTTGGAAGCCATCTCCAACCGATGAGTACCGCCATTCCAAAACACCGTTAGGGCATTACGGTCGTCTTCAAAACCACCTTCCCGCTGACCAACCCAATTCGCTGCAATCACATCCAAGCCTTTATTTTTAAGCTTTGCTTTTGCGAATTGCTCTAAATCATGGGTTTCCGCAGCGAAACCAACAACAAAAGGTTTATCTTCCAGTGAAGCGACAGCTGTTAAGATGTCGGGAGTTTTCTTTAAGGTTAGTACGGTCTCATCTTCCTGCTTTTTCAGTTTTTTAGATAGAAAATTGGCCGGCGAGTAATCAGCTACTGCTGCGGCACCAATGTATATGTCATGGGACCTGGCGCGTTCAAGTACAGCTTCAAACATATCCTGGGCGCATTCTACTTGTACAACTTCATCGGCCATCGGCAAATCCAGCGCCACGGGACCACTGACTAACGTAACTCGGGCACCAGCTTCCAACGCCGCATCCACAAGGGCAAAACCCATTTTCCCGGAACTGCGGTTGCTTATGTATCGCACAGGATCAATTGCCTCGCGCGTGGGGCCTGCGCTGATAAGAACCGAACACCCCTCAAGTATTTGAGGTGAGAATGTATTCTGTAACACGACACAAATTTCTTCTGGTTCCTGCATACGGCCAAAGCCTGTTTCTCCACACGCTTGCATGCCCTCATCCGGGCCTAGGAGGGTAATCCCACGCTGCTCAAGCGTTTCGATATTATCCTGATTAGCCGGATTATGCCACATGGCCTGGTTCATCGCAGGCGCAAGCATGATGGGTGCATTGGCCGCCAAGCACAAAGTAGATAGCAGATCATCCGCGATTCCTATACGAATTTTGGCAATAAAATCAGCTGTTGCAGGCGTCACAAGAATACGATCCGCCCAACGGGCAAGGTTGATATGTCCCATCGCAGCTTCCTGTTCGGAATCGAGCAAGTCCGTATATACAGCATTACCCGACAGAGCCTGAAAAGTAAGAGGCCCCACAAATTGAGTAGCCGCATGAGTCATAACTACCCGAATATTGGCACCCTGTTTACGTAACAACCGAACCAGCTCGGCGGCCTTATAAGCCGCAATCCCACCACTTACGCCCAAAAGGATATTTCTACCCGTCAATTTCCCCATAGATGAATTATGGCAAGTTATTGTAGTCTCTTCTATTCTTTATTATCCGGACTTACATTCTGCTATGACCTAAATCCATAACTTAAATGCAATTAGCAGAGCGCAAGATATTGATTTAACAGAGGATCAAAAGCTTGCCTCCGGTGCCATAGCAAAGCCACTGATTCAGGTATAATTCAAGCTATAGATCATGCCCATTCCCGATTGGCCAGCAGACGAAAGACCGCGCGAAAAACTACTTAAACGGGGCCCGCAATCATTGTCCGACGCTGAATTGCTAGCAATTTTCCTTCGAACCGGCGTCAAAGGCAAAACCGCTGTCGATCTAGCACGTGAACTATTGACCGAATTTGGTTCACTACGTAAACTGCTCGAAGCCGACATGAAACAGTTTTGTCAAGGTCATGGACTAGGCACCGCTAAGTTTACACTTTTGCAGGCCACACTGGAAATGGCTAAACGACATCTGCAGGAATCATTAAAGCGTGGCGCTGCATTAACCAGTCCCGAAAATACTCGCGATTTTCTAACCACTCGATTAAGGTCATACCAGCACGAAGTATTCGCCTGCCTTTTCCTGGACAACCAACACCAAATTATTGAATTTGAGGAACTGTTCACGGGAACTATTGATGGCGCCAGTATCTATCCCCGAGAAGTTGTGAAAAAAGCTCTATCCCATAGCGCTGCTGCAGTCATATTCGCCCACAACCATCCCTCCGGAATAACCCATCCCAGTCAAGCCGATAAGCAGATCACCGAAAAGCTAAAACAAGCGCTCGCATTACTCGATATCCGTGTTTTAGATCATTTCGTGATTGGCGATGGAAAGGCCTATTCTTTTGCGGAACACGGCCACATCTGAGGAACAGTTGCCAATCGCTATAAAGTAGGACAAGGTTCAAGGCTCCAAAACCCGTTCTGCGACAGCAAGCACTCTAATCTCGAACAGACTCCTAGTTTCCCCCGTCATTCATCAACTTCTCCATCAATTTTTTTAATGCCTTGCCCCGGTGGCTTAGGCGGTTTTTTATTTCAGGCTCCAACAGGGCCGATGAGCAATTCTTTTCTGGTACAAAAAAAATCGGATCATACCCAAATCCGTTCACACCAATCGGCTCATGTAGAATGACACCTTCCCATACCCCTTGCGCGATTATCGGGCAAGGATCACTCGCAGTACGCATATATATCAACACGCAATGAAAGCGTGCAGTCCGATCCTTATCAGGGACACCAACAAGTTCCTCTAGAAGTTTTTCCAAGTTGTCCCAATCGCTTGCATTTTCACCAGCATAGCGAGCGGATATAACGCCAGGCGCGCCGCCCAAGGCGTCTACTTCGATACCTGAATCGTCAGCAATGGCAGAAAGACCACTGAAGTGACAAGCATTTCTAGCCTTCAAAATGGCGTTTTCTACAAAAGTAAAGCCTGTCTCCTCTACCTCGGGGACATTAAAATCAGACTGAGGAACAATAATTTTGTCTTCTAATAAGGCCTGTATTTCCCTAATCTTAGCGACATTGCCACTGGCAAGAAGGATCTTTTCTGTCACAACCCCAATGCAGTGCGCTGTTTTTCCTGCAATTCATCGATCCCTTTAGAAGCTAATGAAAGCATGACTTCCAATTCATCTTTTCGAAATGCATGACCCTCCGCAG
Organism: uncultured Methylococcales bacterium; assembly: GCA_964653275.1. Lineage (GTDB taxonomy): Bacteria > Pseudomonadota > Gammaproteobacteria > Methylococcales. The sequence goes on along the minus strand of CAZZET010000016.1, from coordinate 38,597 downwards.
TGCCTTGTACTTCAATGTAAGCGCCGGCATCGTTCATAACAACGTTCATATCTGTTTCCGCATCTGAATCCTCTTGATAATCAAGATCCAATACGGGTACTCCTTTATAGATGCCAACAGATACTGAAGCAATCTGTCCGTGGATAGGATTTCCAGTGATTTTTTTTGTCGTCCGCAGGTGTTCCACAGCCAAGGAAAGAGCTACAAACCCCCCGGTAATCGAAGCCGTTCGAGTACCTCCGTCAGCTTGTATAACATCACAATCAATGGTCACAGTGTGTTCACCCAAAGCCTTAAGATCAACAGCCGCTCGCAACGATCGCCCGATCAACCTTTGGATTTCCAAAGTACGACCACCTTGGCGTCCTCGAGCAGCCTCGCGGCCCATTCGTTCGTTTGTTGAACGAGGTAGCATTCCATATTCGGCTGTAATCCATCCACTACCCGTGCCTTTCAAAAACCTTGGAACACGCTTTTCCATACTGGCATTGCAAATCACCCGAGTGTCCCCGTATTCGATAAGTACAGACCCCTCAGCATGCTTGGTATACCCACACGTTATGGAAACTTGCCTCAAGTCATCAGGTTGACGTCCGCTTGGTCTCATATTCTCCCCGGATTTACGAAAAAAGGGGGAGTATACACAATGTTTTATGACCGTGCGCATGCAGAATCGAAGCTATACAAAAATTATTGTATTGGATCATTCAACAACCTACCTTTACCCTCACTTTCTTAGAGACGATCCGTAAGCATACACCTAGCTCGACCCCTGATCACTACACTAAAATACCACTTAATTTGTGGATCGATATACTAGCAATCAAAGTTTGATTCATGGTAGTTTAGGGCACTATCCGAGTAAAACAAATTCACCAAGAAACTAAAAAGGATCTTCAGATGTCCCCTGATATATTAATTACCGTTGCTGTTACAACTGTTATTCAATCGATTTTCGGTGTTGGTGTTTTATTATTCGGCACGCCCTTATTGCTGATTTTAGGGTATGACTTTATCCAAGCTTTATGCATTCTACTACCGATTTCTTTGACGATAAACGTATTGCAGATCGCTCAGCATTACGAGCATATCGACACTGATTTTTATAGAAAAATACTTGTTTTCACCATACCATTCGTGGTGCTTTTTCTTTTCATCGTTTCCAGTGCAAGCATCAATATCGGCATAATAATTGGGATCTTTTTGTTATTGGTGGCCATCAAGAATTATTCCCCGCAAGTAGAACAAGCCGTCGAATCTCTGGTTGAATATGAAACATTGTATCTCATCGTCATGGGCATTATTCATGGCCTGACTAATCTGGGTGGTTCCTTACTAACTGCAATCGTTCATAGCAAAAACTATGAAAAACATAAGACACGTGTAACCATTGCAATTGCCTATGCTACATTTGCACTCTTTCAGCTGCTAACTCTTTGGTTTAGCGCTGCGGCCAGCGCGATCCACTACTCCGAAATTGGAATCTATTGGGGATTTGCCTTAATGATGTATATCTTCTCCGAGGAAACTTTTTATGTGGGCATCAATAACGAAAAATACACCAAGATATTCGCCGTATTCTTGTTTGTTTCGGGTATCTTGCTAATTGGGAAATCGGTTTAGACAAAATAATTTCTTAGCACCTTCAAATACGCATAGATACCATCAGATAACAACGAATAATCGCAAATAGCATAAAGCAACACCAATCAATTGGCGAATCGTCTTTCAAGATATAGCAGCCTAACAAGCTGGTGTTTCGAATATCGTGTAACGATGTGTATTTAAACTAATATGGCGACTGGAGGCTTCCAAAAAAGTTATACGTCTACTGTAGGGCTGAGCTATTCTTAGGTAGCCATCTCGGTTAGAAAATTGTAAAAAAATCAAGGTTGGTAACCGCAATAGCGACTATCGGTATAGTAACCACCTACCTTCAAACATACTTCGTGACCAATTTCGTCTCGTGGTATAGCCTCACAATTTTCTCTGATATTTCTTGCCAAATCACAAAAATAATCCTGTTTTCTGATTATCTCATCATCAAAAAATGCGATTTCTTCTGGATGTGAAGTATTTGCGACACCATTTTGAGTTCGTTTGTTAACGGCTCCGGACCCTGTGGGTTTCATTTTATTCTTCGTCGATGACATCTCAGATAGGGTATTATTTGCATGAAATTCTGAATCACTCCAATCTAGAAAGCTAATAATAGCAGCTATTCCAAATATCACAATTATGTATTTAATTTTTAATTTGATCATCCACTATACTCCATTTCACATCGATCCCATTTAAGCTCAAACCCTACAGTATCACCTTAGTTCTTCCTACACACGTTTTGATCCCTACACTAAACTTCTACAACAATGATTCTTAAAATATTGAGTGAGAACAACAAAAACATTCATCTTGGTTATCCATATCCTTCCTTTTCTGAATTTTATAATCTTCCAAATCAAATAAACAATTACTACTTACTTGGAAAACCGTGGCCACTGAGTTTCGGTCCATTTGCATATCTAAAGCCAATTTAGCTGCATCCTCAGGTGTCTCGGCTTCTATCTCTATTTCCCATTTAACATGGTGTAACTTTATGCTTTTTTTATTCATCTTAACAACCTCTATTTCAGTAGTTAATTTACTATTTGATTCTATAAAAGGGACGATAACTTTTTACCTTTTTAGTATCTATTTTTGTATAACCAGTTCATGACATTCACATCCCTTTATAGTTTAGATTCGTAGACCTACTCTCACTATTGTCTTTCTGAGCGCAAAAATTTTTAGTCTATCGGGATTAGTTTCCATTACATGAAATTGGAGCGTTTTCGATCGCACTTTCAATTGATGACGTAGTTGTTTCTACGCGGATCGTACACGGAACCAATGCCCGGTCCATTTTTTTCGCTAGATCTAGACCACCAGTATTATCTAAACTAACAAAAGCAATCAGATCATTCGTAGTGCCATTCATAATTTCGACTTGAGCGTTTGGAATTTCCATTTTCCCAACCACATGCAATTCACCTGTTGCCAAGATCCACTCGGCTTTGGTTAGCAAAAATGCCCCACTATTGCCGAAAGGGCCGGAGGACACAACTAAATCCATAGCATCCCCCATCATAGACTGAGTTCCTCCAACAGGATTTTGGCTGATCACAATACCCATCGGTACCGTATCACTATTTATGACCTTCACTAACCCTAACGTCATACCCGTATTAAAGCTTGATAACTCGGCCGATACCTGATCAAGGCCCAGAACATCGGGCACTAAAATCACTTCATTCAGGATAGTTTCTGTCACCTGCCATGTAAAACCAATACTTGCCGACATTACCGGTATTCCATCATCTGAAACTGAAAGTATCACCGGATAATCACCGATTCCGTTGGCATCGATGGCGCCACTAATGTTTCCGCTCACCGGATCAGCTATCAGTCCGGGTGGTAGGCCTTGGGCCACATAGTTCAGGTTATCACCATCCTGATCGATTGCTATTACCTGAAGTAAGATAGGTTCACCCTTTACGCTGACTTGAAGACCCGGATTAATCAGCGTAGGTGCACTATTGGAGTCTGTGATTTGCCAACTGAATCCAACACTACTGTACAACATTGGTGTACCTGTATCTGTAGTAATTACTGTCACAATATGTGATCCAGCCGCTGTTGGACCTACAGTTCCACTGATTTGACCAGTTAACGAATTAATAGTCAGTCCTTCCGGCAACCCTTCTGCTGTAAAACTCAAAGCATCGGAATCTGGATCACTTGCTAATATCTGGAGATTGACTGTCTCTCCCTCTACATTGAACTGTGCAATCGGACTGGATATCGAAGGACTACGATTTATGTTAGTTATTTCCCAATTAAATAAAGCTTCAGTCGCTAGCTTCGGGATACCATCATCGGTGGCTGTCACCACAATGGAATAACTGCCCGCAGCTATAGGGTCAACAGTACCGCTAATTTGCCCACTTACTTGATCAATTGCCAACCCATCAGGTAAACCAAGAACCGAATAGCTCAAACCATCACCGTCTGAATCGGCGGCTAAAAGCTGGAGCAAAATAACTTCACCCTCTGTGCTAACCTGTGCTCCAGGATTCGTTAATATCGGAGCACGGTTGACGTCAGCAATCTGCCAATTAAACGCAGCATCAGTCGATAATGCTGGGAGGTTATTATCGATTGCCGTCACCGTCACTAAATACATACCCCCCGCAACAGGATCGACTGTACCAGCAATTTGTCCTGTTAATGGGTCGATTCTAAGACCACTCGGCAGTCCCTGAGCGACAAAACTTAAGGTATCGCCATCAATATCATTGGCGACTATCTGAAGATTAATAACCTCACCCTCAACATTTGTCTGTGCACCCGGATTTGTGACAGTTGGCAGGTGATTGGTATCGGTCACCTGCCAATTAAATGTAACATCGGTTGATAACGCTGGAACAACATCA
>CAZZET010000016.1:0-34025 GCA_964653275.1 uncultured Methylococcales bacterium | reverse complement strand
GTCATGGTCAGGATCCGTGGCTATAATTGGGAAGATTATCGCTTCGCCTTCGGCGTTGACCTGTGGAACTGGATCGGTAATAACAGCGGAACGGTTCACATCCTTTACCTGCCAGTTAAACGCAACACTCGTCGATAAGGCTGGATTACCATTATCAGTGGCCATCACGGTCACCGTATAGGTGCCCGACGCGAGGGGGTCGATGGTGCCATTGATTTGTCCATTCACAGGGTCAATCACCAATCCTACCGGTAAGCCCTCAGCGATATAACTCAAGGTATTGAGGTCGGCATCGCTGGCAGTGATGGGGAGGTTGACCGTGTCACTTTCAGCGCTCGTTTGTACACCAGGATCGGTGACGGTAGGATGATGATTAATGGTCCAGTTAAATCCAATGGTTGCTAACATCACCGGGAGGCCATTATCGGTGGCGGTCACGGTCACGGCATTTGTGCCTGTAGCAAGGGGATCAATGGTGCCGCTGATCTGTCCACTCAGGGGGTCAATGGTCAACCCCAGGGGCAATCCTTGAGCCACATAGGTCAAGGTGTCACCGTCGGGATCATTGGCCGCAATTTGGAGCATGATCGTGCCGCTCTCAGCATGAGCTTGCGGGCCGGGATCCGTTAGGGTCGGCATCCGGTTTACATCGGTCACCTGCCAGTTCACGATCACTTCGGTGGCTAATGCGGGTTGGCCATTATCGGTCACCGTAATCGTTGCCGCGTAATCGCCCGCCGCAAGGGGGTCGATGCGGCCGTTAATTTGTCCGCTCACGGGATCAATCGCCAGTCCAGTCGGTAATCCAAGAGCGGTATAATTTAATCCATCGCTATCGGGGTCCATGGCCGTTATCTGGAGGACAACCGCCTCACCTTCAGCGTTCACCTGTGCACCCGGATCGGTGACTGTCGGTAGGCGATTCACATCGGTCACCTGCCAATTAAATGTAACATCGGTTGATAACGCTGGAACAACATCATCCGTTGCTGTCACCGTGACGGCATACATTCCCCCAGCGATAGGGTCAATGGTACCCGTAATATGTCCAGTCAATGGATCGATAGTCAAGCCAGTCGGTAATCCTTGTGCCGCATAGATCAAGGTATCGCCATCAGGGTCAGTGGCTGCAATCGGAAGGTTTACAATATCGCTCTCCGCATGGATTTGAGCCCCCGGATCGGTCAGGTCGGGTACGCGATTCACGTCGGTCACTTGCCAGGTCATGCCAACGGTAGTGGCCAATACTGGGATACCATTATCCGTAGCCGTGACCGTCACGGCATAGGTGCCCCCCGCAACGGGATCAATCGTGCCCGTAATTTGACCCGTCACGGGATCAATGGAGAGTCCTGTCGGTAGTCCAAGCGCTGTATAAGTCAATGTGTCAACATCGGGGTCCGTCACCGCAATCTGGAGTGATATCTGTTCGCCTTCTCCATTCACCTGCGCTCCCGGGTCAGTACCAATAGGCGCTCGATTGACGTCGGTAACGTGCCAGTTCAATCCAATATCGGTCGATATCGATGGAACACCGTTATCAACCGCGGTGACTGTGACAACGTAATCTCCCCCAGCAAGCGCATCGAGGGTACCTGTAATATGTCCGCTAATGGGGTTAATCGTAAGCCCCGCCGGTAATCCTTGAGCCGTATAGCTCAGACTATCGCCGTCAGGATCTGTCGCGACTACTTGGAGTGCGACCGTGTCACCTTCGGCGCTCGCCTGGGCACCGGGATCGGTTCCAATCGGCGCTCGGTTGGTATCGGTTACCTGCCAACTAAAGACCGCTTCGCTCGATAAAGCGGGAATGCCATTATCGGTGGCGGTCACCGTCACACTATATGATCCCGCAGCAAGTGCATCGATAGTCCCTTGAACTTGCCCACTGACGGGATCAATGGCCAAGCCCGTCGGAAGCCCCAAAGCGCCGTATGTCAAGCTGTCATGGTCAGGATCCGTGGCTATAATTGGGAAGATTATCGCTTCGCCTTCGGCGACCGTTTGTGCAGCGGGTTGGGAAATAGTAGGAAACCGGTTTAAAGTCCAGTTAAATTCAGTCGTCACCGACATCGCCGGGAGGCCGTTGTCGGTCGCGGTAATGGTAACGATATTCATAACCGCAGCTGTGGTATCAAGAATCCCAGAGATCTCTCCACTCAGTGGATCGATCGTCAATCCAGCAGGTAATCCAAAAGCGGTGAAACTTAAAACATCGCCATCCGGATCACTTGCTTCAATTGGAAACTGTACCGCTTCACCCATCGCACTGGCTTGTAATCCTGGATTGGTAAGGATAGGCATTCGATTAACATCGTTTATTTCCCAGAGAAATGCTACGCCACGCGATAACCCTGGCACTCCGGTATCAGTTGCAATCACTGTCGTTACATAGACTCCACCTGCCGTTGGGTCGATCACTCCACTGATCTGTCCAGTTATTGAATTAATTGTCAAACCCTTTGGTAATTTTTGGGCTGAAAAAACTACAGAATCACCATCCAAGTCGCTAGCCACTATTTGTAACGAGACACTATCACCCTCAGCATTCATCTGCGCACCTGGATCGGAAATAGAAGGTGCTCGATTTGTTTCATTCACATGCCAATTGAATTTTATTTTGGTAGTTAACCGTGGACTACCAAAATCCTTTGCTCGAACGATTACCGCGTAATCTCCCCCTGAATCTGCATCTACTATTCCGTTAATTTCTCCACTAAGCCGATTAATCGAGAGTCCCAAAGGTAAATTTTTAGCAAAATACCTCAGTTCACTGCCCTCTGGGTCGAGTGCTGTAATCTGTAGCGATACCGGCTCACTCTCAGCGTTTAACTGTGCACCTGGGTTTGTCACCAATGGTTTTTTGTTTGGCTCCATGACTTGCCAACTAAAGCTTTTACTAGCAGACAACTTTGGATTTCCATTGTCGGTAACAGTCACCGTTACCGCATAGTTTCCTGCCGAGTTTGCATTAATCGTCCCGCCTATTTCGCCACTCGCTGGATCAATTGATAATCCAAGAGGTAAACCTTGGGCACTATAAATTAACGGATCACCATCCGGGTCATTCGCACTGATTTTGACCAATACAGCCGCCTCTTCATCGCTAGTTTGGTTATTGATCGCATCGACGATTGGCGGATCATTGACTGGTGCTACGACTACAGTCACTATTGCTCCTAGCACTACAGTACCGTCTGTAGCGAAATAAGTGAAGCTATCGGTACCACTAAAATTATGGTCTGGGGTGTAATCGATAGTGTCATCTGGGTTTATCACGGTTTTACCGTGGATTCCATTAGTAATCGCACTGATATTTAACGGATTACCGTCTCCATCAAAATCATTAGCCAACACATTAATGGTTGTGGATATCTCTTCGACTGTCTCCGCAGTATCCCCGGCTATAACAGGAGGCGTATTACCACTTAGGGTATTCTGGATAAGTACCGAGATAAAAGCATCGGTCTTTGCATCGCTATAGGGCGCGGCGATATCAGGGTAAGCATCGCCTGTCCAATCACCAACCGCCACTGCTGCTGGTCGCGGACCCGTAGCAAATGATTGGGCACTCCCCAAAGACCCATTACCCAAACCTGGGAGCACCTGTACATCGTTATTTATTGCATCGGAAACAACTACATCTAAAAATCCATCTAGATTGATATCAGCAACGACTGCATCGTTAATCCCCGAACCAATGGTTTTGATACTTCCGAAAGTAAATGAAATATTCCCTAAAGCATCGACATTCCCCAACCAAACCAACACCCTTGAATCATTCGCAGCGACGACGTCTAATATGCCATCCCTATTTAAGTCTCCTACTGCGTTACCACCTTGGTTTCCCAATTTGCTAAACGTTCCATCGCCAATACCAAGTAATATAGTCTGGGGTATAACCAAATCGATATGCCCATCCCTATTTAAGTCTGTTGCTATTATATTGTCAGGACTCAATCCAATAGTTGTGGTTATTTTGGCACCAGCCATAAAAGTTCCACCGCCTGTCCCTATAAACACAGACACCCCTCCACGGTTACTGTCGGTGACAGCCAAATCGAGTATACCATCAGCATCAAAGTCCCCTGAAACCACAGCGCTTGGAATTCCGGTAGGGCTTAGGGTCGAAAAGTGAGCAAAATCACCCGCTCCATCTCCAAGATAAATTCTAAGCTGGGGATCCTGAATCGCACCATTTCTTCCAACAACCCCCAAATCCAGGATGTTGTCTCCATTGAAGTCACCCTGAGCAATACCACTGGCGTTGAATGTAACCGTAAAGGGGTGGGCATCCTTGAAATCACCAGTGCCATCACCTAATAAAACCGTAACCTTACCGTCACCTGAAAATGAAGTAACTGCAATATCAAGGTGTGCATCACCGTTAAATTGTCCCACCACCATATCCGTTGAACCTTGACCGGATAACTCAAAGGATGTTGCAGGATTGAAACTGACTGCAGCGGCTACTGACGCCATCATATTTGATATCAGTAATACAAAACAGAAGATCATCACCCATTTCAAAGAATAGCGAAAACTACCGTAGGTTCCCTGCAATTTGCCGAGAAAGCCCAAACTATCGGTCCATCGTTTCCTATAAACTGGTTTTTCGATCATACTCATGACAACGCCTTTATATTAGAATTATTGGCTAAAATGGTATTAGATTGCTTTGTTACCCAAATCAGTCTAAGTTCCGCGATATCGCATAGCCCCATAGCTATTTATGGACTATCGTGGTCGGTTCCACTCCTTCGGCACCAGTAATTGTTGCCGATATCGGGAAACCGCCGTGTTTGCTACTCACATTGTTGATGACTCTCCGCCATCGATTCTTTATCGCTTGCCAATTCATACGCCGATTCAATTTCTTACCATTATCGAGGATGATTTTGACATTCAAGTTAGCCTGGTCGCCCAAATCACTGGTCGCCCAAACAGCCACTTTATCGTCGGCAACCAAGTAATCCGCCCGAATAACATCGATCGTCAAGTCGTAGCCGTTACAATCCTGATCGATAGCGTCGTGTTTGATCTCCAAAGCGCCGGGATAAACCATTGCGTCGTTGTCGTTACAATCATCTGCTGCGATAAACCCGTCACCATCACTATCCGGTTGAATGTCGATTGCTGTGGTCATTTCCATGCCTTCAATACCGATAACAGTCACTGACACAGGTATGCCACCATGTATCGTTGTGATATTGGCAACCGATTTTTGCCAACGATTGTCTTGGGCACGCCAAATCATATTACGATTCAGTTGGGTGCCATTATCGAGTACGATTTCTAAGGTTAAATTGGCTTGATCAGCCAAATCACTGGTAGCCCAAACAACCAACTTTTCGCTGGCGACTAAAAACCGCGACTGGATAATATTGATGGTCAGATCGTAGCCATTGCAATCCTGGTCGATAGCATCGTGTTTGACTTCTAGGGCTCCCGGATAAACGGACGCGTCGTTGTCGTTACAATCTAGGTCCGCGGTAAACCCATCACCATCACTGTCGGGATTGGCAGTTGAGTCATTGTCCAATATGGTGACTTGCGCGTTATTGGAAAAACCTAACCCTGCTCCACCGGTTGGGTTGGATAATTGAACGTTGAAGATTTCATCAATTTCGGCCACATTGTCATCAATTACCGGTACCGTAAAGACCTGGGTGATTTCCCCGGCTAAGAACGATAAAGTGCCACTGGCCGCAATATAGTCCGAGCCAAACGTAGCGGAAACATCAGACGTTGCATAGTCAACAGTCACGTTGCCGGCTCCACTGCTTCGATTCACCGTGATAATAATGCCACCCGCATCTTCGGCTGCATTATAATCGCCGATACTAAATTCGAAATTGCCTGAATCAAAAGTGCCGGTGTTGGCAAGCAACCAAGCATGAGCCTGATCGACGTCCAAAAGACCTGCACCGTATTCGTTATCCGGACCCAAGATACCGAGATCGAAGGCACTTTGATCGATTGAAGTCTCTACTTCCGAAACCGTCGGCGTGATGCCCACATCGGCCATTGCACTCGTCAATAGTGCTACGGCGCCAGCGACATGGGGGCCAGCGAAAGAGGTACCGTTTACAAATGTATAGGAATTCGGAAAGAGTCCGCTGAAAGTTAAATCGGTGGTATAGACATTAACACCTGGTGCCACGATTTTTGGAAAAACGTCCCCATCACAGGACGACGGTCCGCGGCTGCTAAAATCCGCGACATTCAAATCCTGCGAAACGGCACCCACGGAGAGTGATTGGGGATTATTTGCGGGGGGCAAATCCGTGTTTGAGCCAGGCCCCGAATTACCTGCCGAAAAAACAATGACAATTCCAGCTTGTTTGAGTGCAGCAATATCATCATGAAATTCACCATAACACTGATGAAATAAACTCGGGAATCCCCACGAATTGGACACTACATCGGGTGCATCATCGGTATTTGGATCATTGTCCGGATCTATTAAATATTGAAAGCCTTGATGAATCGCACTCAATGGTGCCTGCCCGGCATCATCAAAAATTTTTACCGCAATCCATTGTGCATCCGGTGCCATACCAATCTGTTGCGAACTGGTTTCACCACCAATAATCAAACCCATACCCTGGGTTCCATGCCCATCACTGTCGTGTGGTGCGCCATAAATACCGTGGGGATCCAGCCAACTATTCGTACCGCCACGCCATTTGGGACCAATATCTGGATGGTTCAGATCTACCCCGGTATCCATCGTGGCAACAACGACACCCTGGCCAGTATAGCCTTGTTGCCATAAAGCTGGAGCACCAACGGCATCAAGGTTCCAACCACCAGGAGAAACAACCCCCAGGGGTTGCACTGGCACCCTAAGTTTTTGGTCAAGAACAATGCTTGTCACACCATGGCGTTTTACCAATCGTTTAATCTTTCTAGCTGGAAGCGTTACCCCAAGGCTATTCGACAACCAGAAATTTCGTATTCCCCCCGATTCTTGACTATCAAACTCACTGGCAATAGATAGTCGACTCGCATTCGAATGCTCCTTCAACGCTGCTATTAGCTTTTTACGCCTCAATTTTCTATTTTTAATCTTACCGATATCACCTTTTTCGACGTTAAGCTTTTTCAAATGGATGATGACAGCGATCTTGTCAGCAGGCGATGCCGTTGTCAGCAACTGTTTAAGGGCCGGCCCAATTTCTCCCGCCGAAGCACCAGTCGTTAACATCAAGGTCAATGCTAAGGCTAGGGTTGAAAGTGTTTTTTTCATAGTATCACCCAATTACTGTACTGTGAGATGCTCTGCTTTGAATTCACCCAGCATAACGGTGACCTGATCGCCAGCCGCCACGTACCGACCCGGATTGGCAAATAAAACAAAATAATTACGGTCTTTTTTAGGATATTGGGTTGTGGTACGTAGTGCACCAATTTTGGGGGGGTGGGGAACGGCAAGGGTTGCGCCACTTTTTTCAACCACCAAGGATGCCTGACTTTTGCGACTTAATAAGGGACCGGCCTTTTTCGGATCGATAACACGAAACCTAAAATCGAGCATATAACCCGCCGCGGATTGGCGTAAACTCTGGACTTTGACACCCCATTGTTCCTCGATGCGAGCCAAATCTGTCTCGGCGCCTACCCGGTTGGGCTCAAATTCAGAGCCGTGACCGAGGGTTTCAATACTGCCACTTTGACAACCAGTCAACACCACGGTTGAAACAGCGACCAGAAGGCCTACGATTAAAAACTTCCCCATCGATCGATTAACTTGCGAAGTGGGTTTCTTATGATTTATAAACTGATTCATGTGCTTTTCCTTAGTTATTATTAAAGTTTTCAAAACCAGGCATAAAAGGGATATATCGCGCCCCCCCCTTATGCTCCATGAAGTCTTCCATTTCGATTCAACTACAGAAAACCTATGCTGCGTCCTTGCAACAGGTTTTCTTTCATTTGTTTTTTATGGGGCCACCTCCAAGAAATTGACCATACCACCGGTTGCACTGCCCACATTACCCAAACCTAACATGCCGTCGTAGACCGCGTAGGTACCAGCCGTAGCCGGTGCAATGATTGCGTCCTTGGTTTTGCCAGCGGGGAGTAGCGCCGAATACTGATTATGGGGATAGGGATTGGTTGTGGCCCCATCGGTATAGGTATAGGTATAGGGCCTACCATCCTCAGCGACGATGTCCATACGCAGATTATTCAATACCAAGTTGTGGTTTTCATATCCCATGTTGTACATCCTTACCAAGGTGCGTGCACCGACTACTCCGCCTGCTAACGTAGCATCAGGCTTGGTTGTAAAGGGCTTCCCATTGACCAGGTAGTACTTTGGCTGATAACCAATTGTGCTAGTTGGGCCGTTAGGAGTACCGTAAGTCGGAGCTCCTACTCCAACAGGATCCACCGCGTCGTGCAGTTCCGGGTCGACCTCGCTGTAGAACAAGCTGACTTCATGGTCGTAAGGGATTCCGCTATACGCTACGCCCGCCGCTTCATTCTTATTGATACTGCCGTACAATCCCATTTGGACTTGGACTTGGGGGTGAGTACCGCTGTGATAAATATACGATCCGACTTTGAAGGGGTTATTTCGGAAGTTGGTCCAGAAATACTTTAGCCTGCCGCCGTTTTTGCCTGCTTCCCGTCCAAATGAACGAACCCGTCGAGTACCCGGAGCACCGCCCGCGCTCGGGCCTTTACTCCCGTCGGTCCAAGTAGGTCCATTGTTAGGAAAGGAAAAGGGCTTTTCCTGTCCAGGGATGACAATCGAAACCGGTTCCGGTAAAAGATTGGTCAGATATATCTTAACGATATTGTCCCCATTGAAGTTTAGAGCAGGTCCCGGTACCGTTGCTACAGGCCCCGTACAGCTGGGGTGAACAAGACGAGCATCTTTAGCCTCTTTGGTATTCTTTAAACCATTTTTAACCTTATAGCAATCGCCGTTAGCCGAATCTGGGGCAAATCCCCACATCGTCACTTTTCGACCTAACGCAGACCCATCGGGTAATGTAATCTCCAAGGGTTTAGCGATGAGATAAATATTCTGGACCGCCTGAGCGGCGCCTCCCATCAGAGTCAGCGCACCAATCGCCAGACTGGATATTAATAATTTTTTCATGATAATGCTCCTAGTTATGGTTATGGTACAAAGCCACAGTCAGCCAACGTTACATCGCAGCCAGGTGGTTCGATGACCATCATCGTCATCATGCCACCCGGAAAGATATCGTTGTTAACCAGCTCATTCTCGGTATGCGAATGCCACATAAAGAACAAGCCACCGTTGATATTCAATCCACCTTCGCCAGGGGGTAGACCCGCCAAGTCACCCAGATAAGGGCTACCACTATAAAAACCGCCAAAAGTCAGATCCTGTAGCTCGGGTAAGACTACAGGGATTTCTTTTGCATGGTCCTCACACCACTCTCTGGTGGTATCATCAAAACCGTCGAAAGGAGGAACTGCGTCTACACACGTACTGCCATCAGTCGCTGTGTGGCCATATATGTCCCAGCCAAGACCCTTGCCAGTCCAGTCCCACAAGCCGTCGTAGGTCTGAAAAGATGCAGTCTTAACGGTAAAGTCGGAGCGACCAAGGTCAGGTCCAGACGTCCCCGGCACGCTCTCCAGCATCCGGCCATCGCGGGCAATGATAGTGACATTGTTACCGTGCAGGTGGAGGGGATGTAGGTGGTGGCTTGCACCGATCACCCGAACCAGCACCGTATCACCTGGGGTAGTCCTAGGTATAGCGTTATAAGGCTGGTTTGGAAGCCAGGGTGCCTCTACGCCACTTGGTGCAAAGGTATCAGGACCATTGCGCCCATTCATGAACCAAAGGTTGGCCTTGTAATCGCTAAAGTCAATATTGTTTAAGCCCGCAAGATCACTATTTCCCTCGTAAAACTCTGCTTGATAATGAATCCGTGGATCCATTTCACTTAGCAAAAACAAGTACTCATGGTCGTAGGCAGTAGCTGCGTTGTCATACGCTTGGGTAGCCGTAGTTGGTCGAACGATGATAGCACCAAATAACCCCATCTCGGTCTGTAACTCCGGGTTGGTTCCACTATGGTACATATAGGTACCCGCGTGGTCGGCAGTGAAGGTGTAGGTCGTTGCAGTCGTCGTAGTCTCCGTCGTCATCAGACAATCGACGCCAGCGTCTAAGCAGTTTCCACCTGCGGCTGCCACACCTGTCTGACCAGGGAACACCATGGATACGGGCATCGTTAAGGTATTGGTGAGATTAATTGTCACTACATCGCCTTGGTTAACGATGAGGGTGGGCCCAGGGTATTGCGGTACCCCTCCGACCCCATAACCCCATATCTGCACGCTATCGCCGTCCGGGGTGGCAATGGAAGCAGAACCCGCCTCCAAATTGAAGGTTGGGCCGGTGATTCCATCAACAGCTGCACCCACTTGTAAAGATACGACCGACGTCAACGCCAGCATGAAAGCTGCCGCGAACGATCGTGTTTTTGTATAGATTTTCATTTGTATTCTCCTAAGGGTGATGTGGTCAAATGATTTCGATTTCGGTCATCATGCCACCGTAGTCTTCCCCATCATTGCTGAGGAAGTTGAGGTTGGTGGTATATAAAAAGTAAGTTCCCTTCTCGACATCAGTAGTATCGATGATGGCTTCTACCGCTTCACCGCCACCCAACGTGACAGAGCTCGTTTCATAGCTCATATCGATACCAGAGGCCTCACCGCCGCCACGCAGAATACGAGCACCCGTTCCAACCACTTTCATAGTCAAACCATTGGCGGTAAGCGTATAGAAGTTGGTGATATTCAGGTTTGAAATGCGAAGCAAAAGCCTATTCCCCTGAGCCACTTCGATATGCGAGCTCACGGGTTGCGAGCTTGTCAGCGTACTGGTACCGAAAGCAGCTACCTGATCAACAACCCCTGAATTGCCTGGGTTCGCGCCGCTACCCGGAGTAGGTTCAAAGTCAAACGTTGCAGGATTAGCCGAATCCGGATATCCACGACCGTTGAGCATCGGGTACTTATCTAACATATCCGCAAAAGGTAACGGCTGGACGTCCTCGCTTGCCTGGTGGAACTCTCCATCGAAAGAACCAATCTGTATAGGCACTTCCACGTCGTAGGCGGTTGCTCCATCGCCATCGTTGAAGACATAGCCCAGAGGACCACTACCGCCAAAACGTGGAGATTGCGTCACGGAATCGGGAGCTCCTACGGTGCCGCCTATACCCGTCTTATCCTGCAACGCATGGACATATAGATTACCCAACATACCCATTTGCATATGCTCGGTGGCCTCCACGTGGCAATGATACATATGAGTACCAGGCTCTTTAACGTTATAGTAGTACGTAAGGCTGGCACCTTGATTAATAGAGATGGTCGCTTCGGGAAGGCCGTCGAAAATGTCCGAGGCGTTTGGGAATCCATGAAAATGGACAGTATGCGGATCGAACAAATCCGGTCGGATCTGCATCCCAGTATTGGACATTGTTAGATAAAATTCCTGTTCTTGCTCCAGGACGATAGTCGGCGCAGAAAAGTTAGCCGCCAATGTACCTGCGTCGATGACCTTCTCTGAAGGAACACCGGTCACGTCGGCGAAACCAAACATATACAGGCGTCGCCCATCCCTTGCATCTCCATCGATATCTGCCTCATCGGCCATGGTGATGAACCCATCGCTGCCAGTTATGTGCATGCATTTGATGTCCCGAACACCCTGGCTAGGGTCATTTTCATCGACTAAAACGGGTATATCAGACTTACCGTCGTTGTTTATATCACCGGGGCATTGGATAAAGGTTCCGGCATTTGCCGTTCCCATTCCACCTGCTAACGCCAACATAAGCGCTGTAACCAGTGGTTTTTTCTTTAAATTAAACATAATTGTTTCCTCAATTTGTAGAGTTTGAAGCCCGCTGGAAAAATCCAACGGGCTTCAAACGTTAACAGCGATTATTGCGCCACAAACTCATCAGCACCAATACTCCATTCTGGGTTCCGATTGTCGCCATCAAAATCAATTAACAACGGCAAGACTGTCGGCACGGGATTTCCCTCATCGATGGCTGGTGACCCCGCCTCGAGATGGTAGTCCGAAGGTGCGCCAGCAAGAGGTGCGTCGACATTCAACGATAAAGGTCCAAATCGTATATCGATGAAATTACCGCCCTCGTCGAAGGCCACCGCTGCTTGGATACTGGATGCAATCTCTGGCTGTTGAATAGTCTGTCCCCGATCACCATTGACGTAGTCAGCAATTAAGCCGGCATCCGCCTCTAGTTTATTAGTTCCATGACCAGACCCAGTACCCGAGTAAGTCGATGAAAACACCGTGTAACGGGGCTCCAACCCTGTGCCACTCGCGTTGAGTACCTTTAGGTCATCATAAATCGGAGTAGAACCACACCCGAGAACGGTAGACGTTCCAAGCGCCGGACATAATCCGAAGTTGGCGCCATCGATCTTGAAGTAAAACGAACGGTTGTGCCATATGATGTTATTTTTGAACAATTCGGGTTTCGAGTAATCGCCTGGCAATACACCCAACACCAATCCACTGTGTCTTCGCAGTGCGATACCCGCCACTTGAGGACTCGACTGATTTGGACCCATATCAAAGGCCAAACTCGCCGTCGCGGTACTATCATTGTTAGCGACCGTATTATTGGTGATTCTCGTCTTTGCAGTATCCTGCAGCGAAATCCCAGCACCTGCTAGACCCGCCATATTATTTACGATACGGTTGCCGAAGATATCGATCCCGTGCCAATCAGCTGGATCATTAGAACCAACTACATCCAAACCATTAACATTTTGGGCTTGAATACCGCCACCATCACCCGTTCCAGCTTGGTTCCCCTGAATTAGGTTGTCGACAATAGCGACCGAACCGCTGCCGGTAGTGGGATCTTCGATTTGACCAAGGAGAAATACGTCGGGTTTACCGGCAACAAACACACCACCACCGGAAACAGCCAAACCCTGATTAAACGACTGATTAAAGATAATTGTATTGTCCTTAATTAGCCCATTATCGCTTAGGCCAAGATGTCCAATACCGCCACCATTAGTCTGGGAAAAGTTGCCACAGATGTAGTTGTCGGTTACTTGGTAATTATCGGCACCCGTATAGATGGATATAGCCCCACCAGCACCTGTACCGGCAGCCCCACCAAAGTTACCGTTGTTGGAGATATCATTGTAAGCGACAGTAATATTGTCGTTATGGGCATCGCTGTGCCCCAACGTCGTAGGACCGGTTTCGAAGGTTAAGACAGCATCGCCGATTCGAATCCCACCTCCGTGAGAGCCGCCATTAGATCTGATACGATTATTACTGATACGCAAATGATCAGCGTAACCATTGACTACGATACCCCCAGCAGTATCTCCACCAGTGATGGTGAAGCCATCGATGCGTGGGTCTAAGGCGTCTTTAAAGTCATTCGGCCCGCCACCATCACGATGCGCCACTACAAAAATACCCGGACCTTCGCCACTACGGGGGAAAATAGACTCATTATCTTTAATAATAAAGCCCAGCTCCTGACCGGCAACAAGATCGAAGTTGATACCCGCGATAGTATCGTCTACCTGGGGACCGAATAATGCATTGATTTTATCTCGCCACAGTTGTAGCTTCTCAGCCGGTGACTTAATCGCACTGATGGTCGTGACAGATGCACCCCAACCTTGTAAAGACACTGGCTTATACATCACCACCAGTTCCTCGTAGATACCTGGACCCACCAAAATGAGATCACCAGGAATAGTGTTGCCATCGTCAATAGCAGCTTGAATGGTGGTGAAATCGCCAGTGCCGTTTTTGGCCACATTGATCACATCACCACCGCTAGGTGTCTTGCCATTTGAATCGCCGACCGTTACGGTTACACCCATTGGGGATTTATTCCCATTGTCACGGGTTACGACCAACTGGTAAGTATTAACAGGAGTGCTGGCTGGAATCGTCGCACGAATAAGACCACCATTCCAAACATTGATGGAAAGGGGATAATGCACGCCGATACTGTCAATGAGTTCCACTTTACGGGCACCCGCATTTGGTCCAAAACGATAGTTTCTTGCAATCGTCTTGTTCAAGTCGATAATACCCCCGGGTCCCGTATTGTAGGCCGGGTTAGGTACATCCACTGATCCCCGTGATTTGATCACAAGTTTCTGTCCCGGTAATGCGAATGGACCTCCACCGCCATTGTTGTTCGCACGTTGAACCGATGCGATCATTGGGGTTTGATGGCCATACTCGCAATCCAGCGGAAATTGATGATCCCCTGCAAAGGCTGCAATCGGAACTACCGGTGTATCAAGGTAGGTTGTAGCCCCAGGCATAAACTGGAAGGTATAACAGAACTGCGAGAACTGCGGGTTGTGAAAAGGATCTGTAATGAATTCCGGTGGTTGGTCTTCCTGAACACCGTTAGGATCAAATGCCGGATTGGGAATCGGATTTGAAGAATTCATGCACGAAGTCACCATATTCGGGCCAACTCCACTGGGTACGGGTACCGCAACATTGTAGGTCGAAGGTAATAATGCGTTGTACTTTCCAAACTCGTCGGAGTAGGTGCGCTGAAACTCGGTCCCCGTAAAATCACGGAAGGATATTGGCAACCAAGGTGGCGCAAATTTTTCACCGAAGTTCGCCGACTTCGGATCGAATTCGTTGCCGACATCGTTGAGTATAAAACCCACCACGCGTGCGGCCTTGGGCGTTTCGGTCATCAACTGAAAGTCGAGTGCCGCATTTTTACCCTGAGCCAGTCGTATCGTTTTCGTGTCACAACTTGGACGGAGTTGTCCCGCGAAAGGTGATGCTATGAGATCAGCTGAAGCGATCCCCGGTAAGGCATTACCCGAGTCATCTGTTTGAAAAGACAGGTGGTTCTGTACTGTGTGCACGGCACCAATACATTCCGGTGGTAACAACTGTGGAACAACTTCGTCACCAAAATCGACATTCTTGTCTTCTTCACGAATATGGCGATATCCTGGAGGAGCTTCGCCCATGACAATGTATTGGCCCGATGCAAGATACCCAGCACCATCTGCGCCCTCTTTGAGGTAATCAGCCTCCGTGCACCCACCTAAATTGTCTGAAGTACAATCGAAAGTCGGGCCAAATGCGTAGCCGCCATCGAATACTCCGGGGCGAATCTGGTTAAAGTTCCGTATACCATCAAAGCAATCCAAATCCTCAAAACCTAGGCCATTCCCAGCTGGATCGAGTCCACTACCACCTTGGCAATTAGAAGGTTTACTGTCATCCCAACTGTCGGACCAGGTAACCTCGATTGCGTCACCCTTGTCAAACGTACCATTTGAATTGTGATCGACATCTTCTGGACCTTTGGCAAGGCCATCTGCCCACCCTAAGGGATAGTTATCAACATCCGCTAATACGGGTGTGGCACAAAGTGAACCACCGCACGCAATCGGGTCAATAACCCCATCGCCGCCAAAAATTGCTAACCCCGTGGCATTATCCAAATTATCTTGGTACAAGTTGACTTGGACACGGGGAATAAGCGCTTCCCACTCTTCGATGGCGGCGTAAGCTGGATCGTTTTCCGCACGAGTTACTGTGTTGGCAATAACACCGGAGATACCACCGTTCTCGTTGGTCCCATAAGCATTCTTACCAAAAGAAATAATCGATGTTTGCCCAAGGAATTGTTGAAAACCTTGAGTTAGGACCGGACCTCTTTCAGTACGTGAAAGCCCATCGACGGTGCACTCTTCTAATGCTGGGTTACTACAATCCGATAAGCCAACTTGCGCCTGTGGATTGAGTTCCGCACCCAGGGTTTCTCCACCACCATCAATAGTAAAGGTCGCCCCTGTCGCTTTCAGCCCGGCAAAATCGATTTCTGCAACGAGCCAATGGAAAAACGGGAAAACTTCGTCAAAGGGTGCAAAACCCTCACTGTCCACGGGAAAACTCTGGTAAACCATACCGTTGCGGAAACGTAGATGCAGCGCGGTGCTGTCAAGCGGCATGTTAGTTTCACCGATGTCACGAAAACCGTTTTCGTTCACATCGTTAAATCCTTCGGCAATCAGTCTACCGTACCAGTTAAACACTGGTACATGATTAGTCTCTGCTAAACCTATTTTACATTCAGCCG
This sequence comes from uncultured Methylococcales bacterium, assembly GCA_964653275.1. Taxonomy (GTDB): domain Bacteria; phylum Pseudomonadota; class Gammaproteobacteria; order Methylococcales. The sequence continues at coordinate 17,874 of CAZZET010000016.1, read as the reverse complement.
TTCCACTACCACAGGTATCCGTATCGTTAGGTCCAATCGATACACCCAATAATGCAATAATTAAATCCAGATTCGCATCGAAAACCACCACTTGATAGTTACCATCTTTTACACCGTCGATGCTGAATGAGCTATCTTCGTTACAAGCCTTGGTATAAATAACCTTTCGGGCACCAATAGCGAGATCATTCAAGCCTACGTAGCACCCTGGAGCCGCTTGGGCACTAAAAAACTCAAAGTTGTTCGGTGGACGCGAGGTATGCAGGTTTGTAACAATCCCAGTAATACTGGTGCTACCGGTTAATTCCCCTAGATCTTCAAAATCCCGTTTCGCGAAACCAAAAGATGCGTGATGATTAGGTGGACCAAACTCCTGAAAAAACGATGGTTCACCGGCCTTAACCCAAGCATCAATGGTCTTGGTACCCTCTATAGTAGATGTCTGAATCCACTTCTGTTTGGGATCGTTAGTGGCTGGTGGAACAATTTGGACACCATACTTGGCAGGGACTAAATTCTTAATGAGGATAGTACCCGTCACAGGATCTGGATGGAGTGTTCCATCACCCAAACTGAGGATCGTACTCGAATCACCTGGAGCATACTCGGTGCCAAGCGGATTCCCAAATGCATCCTGCAGAACCTGACCTCCCGCAATACCGAAAGATCCCGCGGCTTCGAACAATTTTACGTGCCAGTCCAAACCACCCAAACCTCCTTCTACAGGTAGGTCTTGCATACCATTAAGGGGTCTAGTATCCTCAAATACCAAGACGGAGATCTGCGCTGTTTTCCGCATTGCTGTCGATTGTACGATAACCGTCACGACTTCAGCTGCTGAATCGACGAGTACCGGGGCACCACCCATGGTATAACCGGTATAAGGCAATACTGAAACGTAATAACGTCGTTTATCTACCGCGCTACCTGTGACCGCCGATATGGTCGCATTCGCAGAAATCTCGTTGCCCTGCAGACCATTTCCATTGGCATCAACCGCAACAGGTGCATGGCTACCGTGGAAATCAAAGGAAAGCGATGTATTCTGCTCCGCCTTGTTGTTTGGGGTTTTCATATTCTCAGCAGGTGCTGCGGCTCGGTCGATCAGTTTGCCGGGGGTAACCGGATGGGTATTATCTTCTTCGAGAATCCAGCGAAAGCCAGGAACAGGTTGTCCTGCGCCATCCATTACATTCACGGTAATATCCGCTGCGTTGGCCTGCGATACGATTAATATACCGGACAGAAACAAGGTGAGTACGTCGTACCACCTAGCCTGTCCAGGACCAATTTTGGGTATTTTCATTTTTCTATCTCCTGGTTATGTATTAAATTTCCAGACAGAAACAAGATGAGTACACTGTACTTGCTTGCTCGTTCAGGACCAATGTTGGGTATTTTCATATTTGTCTCCTCGTTGTGAAGGTGAAAGCGACGCCACTCATCAAATATCTCAGCACCCGATTTGTGCAAAATAAGCTCATAAATCTACGATATAAATTGATAGCTTTACTTATCCATCTAACAGATAGATTGGTTGACGGTTCTATCCATGGCCCGACTTGGGTTCCAATCAAAGTAACTATTTAATGGGTTTGGTCGACGTTTGTAGGGCCTCACCGATCCAATGGTTTCTCCCCAATCCATTGTTGTTGAGCGTTTTTTGGCATTAGGTTTTCTCGAATTCTTTTTATACCGCATAATTATTAACCTTTTTTTATTATCAATTTTCTTGGTATACTATACGTCTAACAAATGAATTTCCCCTTCCTATTCAATGAACATTCGATTAAATTTTGATTAAAATTTATAAAGCACTACTTCCATTTGACTACAAGCCAGCCACACGAAATTAATTTATCCAACTGAAAATCAACGAAAATAAATCGTGCTTAATGAAAAATGTAAAATAGGTACCGTCGAAGTAGCTGAGTAAGACTAGATTTGAGACAGATGAGAAACTGAATTTATCTGTTTATTTGATTAACTATTGATTAACATTAAGTTAAATTTATTTACACCTTTCGGTTTCGCTGATAGTCTCTTTCGCTAATCCTGAATGTTACAACCTAGATTCATAGGTGAATTAGACAATCAATAGGACCACGTACGTTAAGAAAGCAGGGATATTTTCTTAGTCGTATTTTCAGTTTTATAGTGCATTGATAAGGATTAACACCCTCACGATAACAAGCATTGATGCCTGTACTTAATTACCCTCGAATTTGGAGACAAATCATGCGATTTTTTTTAATTCTGCTTTTTGGTTTTTTCCTCGTCTCTAGGCTTTCAATAGCATTTGCCGCGAACCTTACACACGGGCCGGTAGTCGGTGGTGTTAGTTCTGATTCAGCTACCTCCGTCGCCAAAATATTCTTAAGGACCGATAGTAGAGCTTTGGTGGCAATCCAATACGGTACAGCACCTGACCTTGGGATTTCTCAGACAACTGCAAACTTTAGAACCCGTCGTACCTCTGACTATTCAACTATCATCGAATTGACAGGCTTGGGCCTAAGCACTACCTATCATTTGAATATTTTGGTTGATGGGGTCTCTCAACTGTCGCCACCCTACCCTTCGTTTAAAACATTTCCAGCAGTTGGCGAACCAAAACCCTTTAAGTTTGTCGTCCTGAGTGATTTTTCAAACATGAAAAAGGCAACTAAAGCACCTCAAACTTTCTTAAATGCCTCTCTAGAAGACCCTGCGTTTGCGTTTATTGGCGGTGATTTCGATCAGAGAAACCCTAAAGCTATCGCAGCAAAACGGGCAATGTTCAAAAATTTGTACGATCCAAATTCGATAGCGACAAGTGATTTCGTAAATCTAATATTGAAAAGTATGCCCATTGCTCACCATTGGGATGATCGTGATGGGGGTGGAAAGGATATCGACAAATCCTACCCATTTTGGCATCGATCACACCGGGTATTTTCGGAGTATGTACCAACTTATCCATTACCCATCACAACACATGGAATCTGGCAGAGTTTTTCCCATGCACAAGTAGATTTTTTCGTTCTCGATACGAGAAGCCAAAGGGATCCAAGCTCCGATCCTGACGATATAAATAAAAGCATGCTGGACGGAGATAACCTCGGATCTGCTGGTCAGCTTGAATGGCTCAAAAATAGTTTGTTACATTCCGCCGCGACATGGAAAATAATTTTCAGCTCGGTTGCAGTGAACCCGACCGCTAAAGCTAAAAAGTCCTGGGGAACATACCAAACCGAATGGAATGGATTAAGGCAATTCATCGAGGACAATCGCATCGGTGGTGTTGTCTTTGCATCAGGAGACCTTGGAGTCGGGGGCATCGATAGTGGTGTCGCGTCTGGATTTCCCGAAATGGTGGTACCAACGGCTAATTCTGAAAAGGGAAGGTGTTTGACTGGTAGATTTTTAGGTAAATGGAGCGAAGGAATCTACAATAGCACACCCTGTAATGGCTATGGCGTGGTTACCGTGTTGACTGATCCTGATCGAATATTGCTTGAAGTTAAAGATGAAAGCGGCATAGTTCAGTTATCCCATACTGTCATGCTCGAATCTCAGGCTGCTTTTAGTGAGGTTTCAGATATTGCCGGCGTCGGAGTCATGCGTCCGAGCTTTGGGAATCCAATGTGGGGTAATTTCGATAATGACAAAAATTTGGATGCATTCGTTGTAAACCATGGGAATCCCCCATCTTTTTTTGGTAACAATGGCGATGGGAGCTTTACCGATTTACAACTGTTATCTGGAATCACGTCAGAAGGAGATCGGCATGGCGCCGGATGGGGAGATTATGACAATGACGGGGACCAGGATCTCTTTATTTCTCTTGGCGCAGGCCGCGGCTCAACGGTTGGTTCAAAGACGGATCAGCTATATAGAAATGAAGGCAACGGGGTTTTTACCGATATTACCACCCTTGCTGGGGTCGACAATGCCTTTGGTAGGGGCAGGAGTGTCAATTGGATTGATTACAATAACGATGGGGAACTCGACCTCTTCGTCAAAAATGCCGGAGGTGGCGCCAATAAGTTGTATGAAAATAATGGCGATAGTACCTTTACTGACGTAGCCTCCAATGCAGGTATATCGGAAGCCTTGAGAAGCAATTCGTCTTGGGCCGATTTCGATAACGATGGCGATATGGATCTTTTCATCACCGGGGTAGCCAAAAGTAAAAATCTTTTCTGGCAAAACAATGGCGATGGAACCTTTACCGATATCACTTCGGTTGCGGGCCTGGATCAGAAAGGTGGTGTAGGGGTCGCTTGGGGGGATTACGACGATGATGGAAATATAGACCTTTATGTTGCGAGAGGATATTCAGATGTAAAAAATTCACTTTCCTGGGATTCTGAACGCCTTTCATTTTCTGACCAAGAACCGCCCTCGAAGGTAGACGGCCTCGATTTCACCACAACAGGGGATCAAGTAACCTTTGATATCTATACAGCACGGTGCCACGAAACGGAGAAGATTTTTATCGGCAGCCAAAATAACTCACCGTTGGCTATTCCTTTTACTCTCACAGCGACAGATGCGTTTGGAGAACCCTCATATCTTCCTGGTACGGACCTGGGTTTTTTTATTTGGAATGACCCAACAGGTTGGCATATCCGGTGGAGTAATAATGGGTCTGGAACCCAAAATTTTTATGGTCGAATCAACAGCAACGGCCAGTTTCTAGCAGCTCAACGTCTGAATGTCACGGCGGCGGCACCTACCACGGAAAACTCGCTGTATAGAAACAATGGCAATGGTACTTTTACAGATGTCGCGATTGCAGCGGGTGTAAACAGTCAAAGCAATGACCGAGGTGCTACTTGGGGAGATTACGACAACGATGGTGATTTTGACCTTTATGTAGTAAACACGGGTACTTTTGAAAGCAATGGCGCTAATCATTTATATCGGAATAATGGCAATGGTACTTTTACCGACGTCGCAGCCACAGAAGGAGTCATGGGAAATGTAGGAGGCCGAGGTGATGGAGCTGCCTGGGGGGACTTTAATAATGATGGATTTCTCGATCTGTATGTCACGAATGGGCACTCACGTCCAATCTGGTCACAAGAGAGTTATCCTTGTCTCGATTTTGGTCCTCACCTGCTATTTGAGAACTCCGATAACAACAATCGGTGGCTTAAAGTTGACCTAACCGGAACCCTCAGTAATTCAGATGCTATTGGGGCAAAAGTTATCCTCAATAGCAATAACTCTACTCAATATAGGCAGGTCAACGGGGGGACGGGGCAGCTTTTCTCTCAAGGGAATGGTCCACTTCACTTTGGGCTGGGTGATGCTGAGTCAGTAGATGCTCTCACAATCCAATGGCCAAGTGGAAATGAGCAAATTATCACGAACATCGCTCCGAATCAATATCTTACAATTGTGGAAGAGTAACCGTTCGCTAGCTCAATGAAAATAGGAATCTCGATATTTTAAGTGGCAGATTTAGCTCCCGGTAGTCATAAAATAAAACCGGAGTACATGACGCCCTTCCACAAAAAAGGGACCAACTCATGTGGTCCCCTTTTTCCGAAATGAACGTTGAATCAGTGTTTAGCAAACAATTTTCTGTGCTTTGCTAAGTCTAACCAAACCTAAGCCCATGAGCATGAGACCCAAGCTACTGGGTTCGGGCACGTTATTGCTAGATGGTGTTTCGTCGTATGTATAAGTGACCGACAGGTTACCCTTCCAATAATTGTTATCGTTCGTGACAAAGCAGTCGTCGTCAGTTCCACAATCGGTAACCTTCGCGACGAGCCTACGTTCGAGATCAATACCAAAAGAACCAATATCGATAAAATCGTTCAACGATGCGCCCAATCCAAGAACCGAATCGAAGCTACCACTACGGCTGGTGGTCTCAAGACACGACTGAATTCCCGTACAGGTTTCATCACTTTTACGAAAGATAGAACTAAGCCCTGTACCTGGAAGTAAAACCTTGGCAGCCAAGCGAATAGACCCAAAACCTTCGCCAAAAACTGAATCCTGGGGGCCAAGGTCAGGATCATTGGCAAACAGTGTAGTTCGAAATCCCCAACCTGAGTCTAGAACGATATCTACGCTTTGAAGCGTACCAAGCGCAGAATTAAATCCTGTTAGATTAGTCGTTTGGCTCGCCGTATCAACTTTACTACTTCCGCCCTTGCTATCCACAATGGACATTGGTCCGAAAGCAAAAGAATTAGTAAATGTCTGCGTTAAAATGCCTGCATGAGACAATTGGGCACTGGTTACAATGAACAACAACGAAACTACATAAATCATTTTTAACATATTTTTCATGGAGATTTACCCTAATTATTTATTAAAAAAATTCATTTTTTGTAAATGTACAGAAATGCGCTCGGGCAGTATTAGGCCATTTACATGCCATTTAGATTTTTCATTTTTTTATCAGCGCCTTACAGATACCATTGCCCCATATATCCAGCTGAAATGTAAAATTAGTCAACAAATCGTGGGACGAATGGACAAAAAAAACAGTCGTCACGGGCAGATCTAAAATCTGAAAAGTGCGCTAACTCGAAAACAACCAGATCGTAATCCGACATCACAAAATAGTGATTGGTCCAGCTTTAACCGTTCGGGGAATATACCGTACTCCTTAGGAACCGGTATTGAAGTTTCGCTAGGAGGCTGTCCGAGAATAGGAACCGTAGCGAGGGAAAGATGGTTTGAGCGTGATTTTTTCATTATTTGAGGCGAATACTTGCAGTATTTAACGAAAATAATGGGAAAATCAGGCCAAATCCAACTTTTCCGCAGTAGGTTCTCTATTCTTGGACAGTCTTCTAGGACCGACTTGTGCCATTTTCTACAGAGGTGTAACAACTACTCTAATTGACCCTGTAGGACAACTTACCTCCACAATACCGTTAATTACATACAGAACTACCTGCCCACACGTTTCACACATGTTCCGGCATTAACCATTTTTTATGTGAGATAGAAATAGGTACGCCTAAAGAAACGCGCGTCGCGGTGGTTTTCAGCACTATCAGCAGGTATGTAAATGCAACTGGCGATCGCCGTTGAAGTAGTGTAGTCGCAAAGGGGTAAGAACTATTGATTAGCTTTCGAGGGCTCAAAGGTTAGAGGTTTTAGGCATCAAGCTTAAATTGCATATAAAAATACGCTTTTTGAGCCTTTCAGCTGCACCTAATAGTGCTACGCATGAAAATGAAGGAATTTAAAATAATTGTTGGTAGTCTTCATATCTACCCCTAACAATAATTTTATTTTGTGTTACGAATCTTCTGCGAATTCATCGGGAACCGACTGATGATAAAGATAGTCCGGTAATCGACTACTGGATCTGCGCTCAGGCATATTCAACTTATACCCAACTCCACGCACAGTATGGATCAAGGGAGGATCAAAATTCTCATCGATTTTTTTGCGCAATTTTCGGATATATACATCTACAATATTTGTCATGCTGTCCTTTTGATAACCCCACACCTGCTCTTCGATCATTGCTCTTGGCAACACTCGACGCTTGCGCTGGAGCAAATACTGTAACAAGGAGAATTCCTTCTGGGTTAGACCGATTGGAACACCGGCCCGTGTAACTTCATAGCCTTCACTGTCCATACGAAGGTCTGCTTCCTGTAAAATGGTATTTGTTTTAACCTGACGGTTTATGGAAAGAAGCGACTGAATTCGCACCAACAATTCCTCAAATGCAAACGGTTTGATCAAATAATCATTGGCGCCGTTCTCGAAGCCTTTCAGTTTGTCTTCCAGGTTATTCCCGTCAGACATCATGATCACTGGCATTGTTAACCCGGCCTCACGCAACATTCTACACACATCGAAACCGTCTATGCATGAAAGCCCAACATCCAGTAAAACCACGTTGTAATCAATAGCCGAACCCATTCTCAATGCAATCTTGCCGTCTTCAGCGATATCAATATTGTATCCTTTGCATCTCAGCCCCTTCGCAAAAAACTGAGCCAAATGTTGATGGTTTTCGGCAATTAGTATATTCATAATAACTAAAATGACTTCTGCAATTTAACCTGTGATATACGATTAACAACCGATTTCTATTGGATTGGATGGATTCATCCATTACTCAATCGCATTGTCCCAAAATTTCCATATTTACCGTTACTTATTTCCAATCCTTTGAGTTCTAACTGATCAACTTACCCAAATTCATCTATGTAAAATATTTACGCAACAAATAAGCCATTTTTAATATAGACTGCTATTTTAGTAACCTGAACCCCCTTACATTGTGCTAAGTAACGGCAACCATTCGGTGCTGTAAAATATTCCAACGGCCCGATCCAAGTTTGCCAAGTATTCATAGTTAAATACTACCGAATCTATCGAGTGACCCTTTACTTCGAAATATTTATACCCAAAATTCAAATTCATCAATCCTGGATAAACTTAACGATAATAAGGATGTCGGATGCTCCAAAGTAGCTATGATTAGTTCTTAAAGGTTATGTTGAATAAAACTACTCACCCAATTTCAGTCACTACTGAAATCGCTTAAATTATACGATCCAACAAATAAATCGCTAACAACCGCAAAAATATGAAAACCATTCCTTATCTAGCAGTTATAACCTACCCAATGTCGTCTACATGGGTAGGTCCATCTGATTTAGTCTTTCCGCTCCAAGGATTCTCCATCGAAACCAATGGAAGGTAGTCAATACGCGACGTTCAAAACCCATGCCTATATTCACATAAATTTGTTAGCTTTCATTCAAATACAACATCATGAAACGCTATTTTAGTACGGCCAAAGGCATTTGCTTACTTGTGCTTAGCATGTTTTCCACACAGGTTTTGGCCCTAAATTATGAAGTTTTGTTGTTCCCTGAATTCAATGCCTCCATCGAGGACTATGATCATCCTCATACAGACATTAATCCTGGGATCGACGGGTTTGCTGCGATCCGAATGGAAGACTTCAGCCTAATCGCTGAGTATTTCTTAAATAAAAATGAATCTGAGCTTGAACGTCTGCTGATTGGTTGGGATGCGTCGGACAACCTCAGTATTTGGTTAGGCCGCCACCATAATTACACGGGTTATTGGAATACAGAATTCCATCATGGCGCATTTTTTGAAACCAGTATTTCGCGTCCATCAATTACACAATTTGAAGATGACGATGGTATTATTCCGACTCATATTACCGGTCTTGCCGGCGAATTTAATCTGCCACTGGGCGATGCTACAATTCGGTTTGCGATGGCCGTCGGTATTGGCGCCACTTACGGTTCAGATTCCAAACTAGCCGCTTTCGATATTTTAGATCCACGGCTTAAAGACCATGACGGTACCTTTTCGCTTAAGATTAGCTATTTTCCAGAAACATTCGACTCTAACCAATTTGGTATTACCATCGGTGGGGGTTCTATTCCGAGCCAGAAACCGGAGTTCGACCATATCGACCAGTTTTTCGCAGGATCATTCGTAAACTGGCAGTTTGAAAAGGTCAAGTTTATAAGCGAATTAACATTCATTTACAACCGAATTTATCAGCCTTCCACTTCGTTTCGCGCACATATTCTGGGAGGATATCTACAAGCCGAAGTCCCGATTGCCGACCGGTGGACACTCTATGGGAGATACGAAGGTACCGTAGGTCAAAAACAAAACCTATCAAACATTTTTCCCGACTATGTCGAAGAAACTCAAGTTGTCGGGCTGCGGTTTGATCTTGATGATAACAACGCACTCAAACTTGAATTCGGAAGACTAGTTGACTTCGAAGATGCATCCCCAAAAGCAAGCTTTCAATGGTCCGCTATTTTTCCCTGATATTTGTTTTCTGCAGTTGTTATACATCTGCTTTTGCAGAAAATATTAGTGATAGGGACAAAATCACCTCCCAAACAGAATTAGTGCTGGTTACATTTGATCCAAATTGCGCAATTGCCTTAAATTCAATCGAGTTGAGAAAGCTGTTTTTAGGCCTCCGCATCAGTAAAAATAAGCATGTCTTCACGCCTTTGCGAAATAAAACCAGCGAGAAACTCGATACTCTCTTCATTCAGTCCATAATGGCTATGTCACCTAGATCCTATGAACGTCGAATGATTAGAAGTACGTTTCAAAAAGGTCACCCCATTCCAGACGCCTACCATAACCTGAAGGATCTATTCGAAGCACTTAAACAAAAGCCCTGTTCGATTAGCTATTCATGGGCACATCAGACCCGTCAATTCCCACATTTAAAAATTATCCAAACCTTATGGTCAGGCTTACTCAAAAACTAAAATTTTTGTTATCAAGCTTGGCTGGACGCCTAATCCTTGGCATGTTACTGGTCCATACGGTCACATTACCGATTATATTCAGTGGCATTATGTACATCGTACGTAATACCAGTATCGAATTATTCCAGGATGGAACTCGAGTTCAAGCGAGAATGATAGCCGACACATTGGAAACTATGGACCCAAAAACCGAACGAGAAAAGTTTCTTCACATTCTCGACAGCGCCGTTCTCAGTGGCCAGGTTGTATTTGCAGAATTTCGAAATAGCAAAGGCATAATTAGGAGTAGGCTATTGCATGATTTACCACACATACCTTTCAACGAAGATCTGAACTTTGGACAACACAGAGACACCACTTACTTTATGTCTTTAACTCTCACAATGACAGACCCATCAGACAAAGCCATTCTTCGATTAGGATTCGACGAACATGACACCCACGAAGACATTGCTTTTGCTCGCAAACAAACAATTGTTTTAATCACAATTTATGTTCTCTTAACTTCGGCATTAGTTGTCTTTCTTAGCCAACGTTCGATTCGATTACTTCGTCAATTAGGCAAGGGCTCCCGCCGGGTGGTTTCGGGGCATTGGCACGAACATTTAAATGTTTCTACAAAAATTAGCGATATTTTAGAGTTAGCCAATGATCTCGAAGAAATGCGCAGAACCCTCGTTGAACAATCTACCAACGCTAAACGAAGCAGCCGTATGTTACATGACCAACAAATACGTCTGATAGAGTCCGAAGCTATGGCGACCGTAGGAGAGATGGCGCCAGTTGTCGCTCACAATATCCGTAATCCACTCGCCTCGATACGTAGCAGCGCCGAATTGATATCCGACGAAAATACCGCCCTCCCCACTAAACAGATGGTCTTTGATATTATGTCAGAAGTCGATCGATTAGATGGTTGGATCCGTGAATTTCTGCTTTTTTCAAGATCGCGCGATAGCAATTTGCAAAAAACTGTCAATCTTGATGTTGTTGTCAAAGAAAGTCTTAATACACTTCAACACGCCTTGCAAAAGGATCAGATCACGGTCGTATTGAACCTTAACCAACGTATAGAGCATATTTTTGGGGATGCAGTCATGTTGAAAGAGATGCTCAATTGCGTAATTAACAACTCGCTCGATGCTATACAGGATAGTGGGCAGATTACTATTTCAACCTATTCATCCAGCCAACAACAGGTCACTCTTTCGATCCAAGACACCGGTATAGGAATCTCGAAAGACAAAATTGAACACATTTACAAACCGTTCAACAGCAGCAAAAAAAATGGGTTAGGGCTAGGCTTGTTACTAGTGAAACGAATTGTTGAGAATCATGGGGGCAATATTAATATTTCCAGCGCATTAGGAATTGGAACGACAATCCAACTCAGCTTTCCATCCGTATCAGTTCAAAAAACTAAAGTTTTAATCATTGAGGATGATCCCATACAAGCGTGTGCGATCGAAAAATATTTAAATCAATTTAACTACATTGTATCAGCTACAGGTAGTCTGTCAGAAGCAATTGATAGTATCGACGCAATAACCCCTAATATTGTACTATTGGAATTGAATTTGCCCGGCTCTAATACCCAAGAGTTATTAACTCATATAAAGGTTTCAAATCCTTCAACAAAGGTAATCATTATTTCAGGACATAACGACACTAGCCGTAAAGTTGATGAATGGAAAAAGCTAGATTCGATCCGCAATCCCAACTGGATATTCGGTATATTACTCGATCCTCTTATACTCGGTGACATCAAGCCAATCATTGACAAAGCGCTTTTTTTGGGACAATCCGATCATGTAGAAGATATGGAAAAATGGTAACATTTTCTAAACGTAATTTATATCTAAACATAAGTATGACTAACCATAGCGAGCTATCTACTCTCAGCCACCTAATAACCCAGGATAGTTAAGTAATAATGACATGAATATTCCTTCAATATTGATTATCGAAGACGAAAAAATTCTAGCAAATAATATTCGCCGTTACCTGGAAAAGCTTAATTATTTTGTTGAAGTGAGCGAATGTGGAAATGATGCAATTAATCAATTAATTGTGGCCACACCTGATCTGGTTTTACTAGATTTAAAACTACCCGATATGGATGGATTAGAAATTTTGTCCCGTATTCGCAAATTCGAACCTAACATCAAAGTCGTTATGATGACAGCTTTTGGTGACGTAGAAACTGCGGTGATGGCAATGAAAGACGGCGCTTCAGATTTTCTAACCAAACCCTTAAAACTAGCCAGTCTCAAAGAGCTTTTGGAACGAGTATTGCGCTGTCCTTCTCATAGACCCAAGACAAATGCAATTCAACGGGATACCCCAGAATTCCTGGATAAATTGGTCGGAGAGGATTCATCGATGTTAAAGGTAAAACAAAAGATCTCACAACTTCTCCGCACGGAGACAAGTGATTCCTTGACTCCCCCTCCTCTACTTGTGACGGGCGATACCGGGACAGGGAAAGAACTCGTTGCGCGAGCACTGCATTTCGAAGGAAATAGGGTACAGGCACCATTTTTACAACTAAGTGCGTCAACGATTACGCCCGATGTCTTGTCTTTAAAGAAACCCTTTAATCACCAAAATCTGCTTGAATCTTCAAATAAGGATATCTTGAGTGCAGTCAACGGTGGAACATTGTTTATCGACGAAATAGCCGATGCAGGCCTTGAAGTTCAAGCACAATTAGTGGATCTGATTTCAGACCGAGATACCAACGGTTTAGGCCGGTCTTCAGATAGGGATTCCGATGTTTGGTTTGTTGCATCAACTAGCCAATCACTGGAAAGCCTCGTACAAATGGGCCAATTCAGATCGGACTTATATTTCCGCTTGAGTGTTTTCAATATCCATTTGCCACCCCTCTGCAAGAGAAATAACGATATTTTAAGACTGGCGGACCATTTTCTATCAGTCTTTACCCAAAGATATAGGAAACCCTTACTCCGACTTGATCCCGAAGCAAAAACCTCCTTGAAAAGTTACCATTGGCCAGGGAATGTTCGGGAGCTCAAAAACATTATGGAACAAGCGGTTTTAACAGTCGAAAGTGATAGCATCGGCGCAAACGATCTGAATATTAGGGCCGCAGCATCCAACACCCCAGATTTTGTGCGATCAAACAACCTAAATGTCTCGTACCGGAAATCCCCGAGTTGCCAGCCAATTAAAGGAGAAACCGAGCGCGATACCTTGATAGTTACACTTGACCGCACTGAATGGAACATATCGCAGACGGCGAAAATACTGGAAATTAGTCCGAATTCGGTACGATACCGGATAAAAAAATACGATTTGAAATCTCCGAAAATCAGGTGAATAGGGCATAATTAATATAGCAATCTTTCTCCCAACGTGGCATCTGAATTAGTATTTATCTTGTCATTTTATAGTTATAGAAAAAACCATGATTAGAAAGCTCCCAATAATTGAAAATCGACAAATATTGTATGCTGAGTTATTTATCGCTCTGGCGATAGTCCTCACTTGCCTACTAATATTGCAATTATCGAGAACATTAGCCGGAGAAACTAAACCAAACTCTTCCCCAACTCATCCACCCGAATTCAATTACAAAGATAAAACACCAAAGCCATTAAAATATAAACGATCGCTGCACCACTATGTGATATCCGACATTGGACTCATCGGTATGGATAAGAAAAACTACCGTCTTACCCACTTACTCGATCAAAATTTACCCGTAATGCTCGATTTTATTTTCACAACTTGCCCAGGTATTTGCCCAATGCTTAGTGTGACTTTTGCCCAAGTTCAGAAAAAACTAAGTGAAAATGCAGAAGAACTCAACATGGTTTCTATTTCTATAGACCCTGAACACGATACACCTAATAAGTTGATGGCTTATGCAAAACGTTTTAAAGCCGGTCCTGGTTGGCATTTTGTTACCGGTAACTATCGTGAAATTGAGGCGCTGCAAAGGACGTTTGACACTTTCCGTGGCGACAAGATGAGCCATCCCCAGCTTATTTTTCTCCGAGGGCAGAAAAACGGCCCGTGGCTGAGAATTGAAGGTTTTGCAAGTGCCGATGACTTGATCAGGGAATACCAGGCATTAATAAACAAATGATCATATGCAAAGTTGCAAGTGGTTTCTTTAGCGTTTTTTGTGTTGGCGCTTTCCTCATTGGTCTAGGTACACCTTCACAGGCTATTTGCCAGACTACTGATAACTCAATATCCTCCAATCGTCTGTTAACACTCGGGAAGCAGATCTTTCGTCAGGGCAAAGGATCCAGAATGCAATCCATAAATGCGATTGTTCAGGGCGATATACCAATCGACGGCAGTCAAATGGCGTGTGTCAATTGCCATAGACGAAGTGGATTGGGAACGAGTGAAAGTGGAATCATTATGCTACCTGTAACGTCAGAGTTTATTTTCCGTCCTAAAGAGGTCGGACGGCGAAAAAAATATGGTTTTAGATCCGAGGGAACTGGCACACGTCCCGCCTACAACGATCAATCGCTAAAAACCGCAATTCGTGACGGAGTTGATCCCACCGGTCGTGCCCTTAACCCTCTAATGCCGCGTTACAAGTTGAGTAACGAAGAACTCGATGCACTTGTGAAATATCTAAAATCACTCTCATCAAGCAGTTCACCCGGTGTTTCAGAAACAGTGATTCACTTTTCCACTATCATTGCTGAGAACATTGATCCTGGCAAAAAAAAAGCCATGCTGGATGTGATAGAAACCTATTTCCAAGGGCTGAACGCAGGCACGCGCCACGAAACAAAACGAGCAAAGAACGCACCTTGGCATCGAGACTGGAAATACCAAGCTTACCGCAAGTGGGTTCTTGACGTATGGGAGTTAAAAGGGCCGAAAGACTCTTGGCCATCCCAACTGGAAACTTATTATCGAAACCAGCCTGTATTTGCCATACTTAGCGGGATAATCAATAGCAGATGGGATTCGATCCATCGATTTTGTGAACAACACGAAATTCCGTGCTTGTTTCCAAATACCGATGTTCCTGTGGTTTCTGAAAATGGCTACTACTCTTTCTACTTTTCTAAGGGACTAACCCTCGAAGCCACAGCTCTAGCAAAACATATTGTAGCCGAACAAAAAGGTGGAAAAATAGTTCAGCTCTACCGAAGAAACCAAGATAGCGAAATATCTGCCAACGCTTTGTCGACAGCACTCAGCAAATCAGATCGTTTTACTATTGAAAACGAGGTCATAGGATCGAACCAAGACTTATCAGTTACTCTAGGAAAAGTTTTATCAGCACATGATGGAGTGTTGTCGTGGGTATTTTGGTTGAATGATTCCGATCTGGAAACGATAACACCTATTCTCCAAAAATCGGCTCAACCAGGACGATTATACTTTTCTTCGAGCCTGGCACCCACTGCCATAGAGTTGTCACTCGGCAAAATCCAAGATAGAGTCTATCTTATACACCCGTTTGAACACCCGAATAAATTACCCCAACTTTTACGACAATCACGTACTTGGCTGCAGGTAAAAAAGATCCAAAGCAAACATCAGCGAATACAAAGTAATACGTTTTTTACCGTATCTATAGCAGGACGCGCAATCCGGCATATGCGAGATAAATTCTCAAGAGAGTACTTCGTGGAAATCATTGAACATAGCACTGAAAAATCTCTATTGAAATCAATTTATCCACGCTTAAGTTTAGGACCCGGTCAGCGCTATGCATCGAAGGGTGTATATATCATAAAGCTTTTGCGTCCAGAAGCTGAAACCCGTTTTGAGGGTGGACAATGGGTTTTACCTTAGACCCGGCAAAGATTTAGCTAGACGTCACCGTTGATAACAAATTTTGACTAGGTGGGCGATGTATTTTTGTTTGTTTCGAGTCTCTTGCTATTCGGTGTGGTTAGTTAACCAAATAAATTTCGGCCCCCATCCACTGCCAGTATTTGGCCCGTTACATACTGAGCCTCACGAATAAAATAAAGTACTGCCCTGGTGACATCGTCGGACATTCCTGTTCTGTTTAAGGCGATTCGTTCAAGGATCTTGTTTTTGTTAGCGTCGGTGACTTCACTTTCTGGCCACATAATTGCGCCTGGAGCAACTCCGTTTACACGCACATCGGGTGCAAATTCTTTGGCTAATGACCGAGTCAAAGCAGCAAGACCGGCTTTGGTAATGCTATACACCGAATATCCTTTTAATGGCCGTTCAGCATGGATATCGATGATATTAACAATGCAACCCTTTTGTTTTCTTAAAAAGGGTTCAGCCGCCTGAGATAGGAAGAATGGTGCTTTTAAGTTACTGTCGTTGAGTTCGTGCCAGTGTGCTTCTGTCGTCAAATCCACCGGGGTCGGATAAAACATGGATGCATTGTTGACGAGTATATCCAACCTTCCCCAAATTCCAGAAGCTTCCTCCACCAGGGCGGGAATTTGCCCAGTATCAGCTAAATCCGCTTGTATACAAACAGCGGAACTGTCCCGAATTAGGTTGAGTTCGTCACACAAAATATTGGCTTCCTCAGCCGAATTCCGGTAGTGAAGCACGACGTTAGTCCCTATATCATGCAAACTGCGGGCAATATCTGCACCAATCCGCCGTGCCGCACCGGTTATAAATGCGATTTCGGTCATAGGCTAAACTTTAAAATAATATTAACTATTTACCACAATGTGTGTAGCTGTTCCGATTACTCTTAAATCGTGTTCTTGAACACGAAATAACACGCTGTTTATACGCATAACCAAGCAAAGGACTCTGCACGGCCATTTTTCATCTTCGAACAGCTTACAGTCTAAAACTTAGCCGCTCTTATCCACAAACAGACACACCATGGACCCCAAGCCAAGGGCTTTGACACGAGATGGTCTCAAGTGACGCTGGAATAAATCTGACAAAGTAGAAATTAGGGAAAGTTATGAAGTTTTCTCGCAGAACATCGTTAATCATCAACTATGTCATCAATGATATTTTTCCTCCTTTTTTACGCGATTCAAAATGGTTCATGCTTCCGCTGATGAAACTTGCTTTCAAAGAAGGCTATAAGATTTTCATAGACTTTAGGGAAAAAGCAATGACCATGTCCGAAGAGGAATCTAGAGACGACTAATTGTAAAACTGCAAAATCTAATCCTCTCAAAGACTCCGATTTAAATCAAGAATGTATTAACCGTATTCGTCAGGAAATAACCAGAACCGATATATTTTTCAACAACCCGATTCAAAATATAGACGACCCCAGTTTCGTCACCTATTCTGCTAACGGCCTTCCCTTACCAAACCAGTGCTTTGACACAACTTTGTGTACGTATGTGCTCGAACATGTCAGGGATATACAAACCGCTATTCGCGAAATCAGACGCGTTACCACAAAAAGAATGACCTTACTGGTTCGGCTTAAATTGCATCTAACATTTTTCCCAAAGGGAATCGCTTTTTCAGGTTGGAAAACCTACATGGGATGCCAAAAACAAGATTAATAGGTAACGCCGCGCTTTCTTTTCTTTCAAAACTTTCTTCGGGTTACTGGAGCGTTATGGATCCAACCAACGGCTATTTAGCGTTAACCTCACTGTACCGGAAATCTAACCTGAAATTCCGCACCTGGTTC
>CAZZET010000015.1:0-52780 GCA_964653275.1 uncultured Methylococcales bacterium | reverse complement strand
TTTAGCGTTAACCTCACTGTACCGGAAATCTAACCTGAAATTCCGCACCTGGTTCGCGGTTGAGCAGATCGACATCAGCATTCATTTGATGGGCTAATTGTTTCACTAACGAAAGACCAATCCCGGTACCCGGTGTGGTTCGGGTTAGCTCATTTTCAGTACGATAAAACAATTGAAAGATTTTTTTCATTTTGTCTTTTTCCACTCCTGGCCCGTAATCGCGAACAAAAAACACAATTGTTTTAAGATTTTCGGAATCAAAACGGTAACCAAAATCAATGGTCTTCCGCGATGCAGCCGATGAAAACTTCACCGCATTATCGACCAAGTTGATAAATATTTGGGAAAAAGCATCTTCCTCAACGAGCAAACTAAGATTTTGATCGTCTGTTTCAGGCTTAACAAGGTTCAGTGTAAACCCTGATGCTTCAAATCGAGACGCGGTTTTCGTTTGAATCAGCCGAACTAACGAGGACGGTGGGTAGAGTGCTAACTTAATGGAAAAATAATTATTACTCAACTTAGATAAATGTAAGACATTAGCAATCAATCGTGATAACCGTTCGCTTTCAAAAAAAATGAAATCATAATAATTCTGGCGCTTGTCTTCATCCAACACCCAACTGGAACGGAGCATTTCACTGTACATACGGATTGATGTTAAGGGTGTTTTCAATTCATGACTGACAGCAGAGACAAAATTACTCTGCCGTTGAGCCAAATTGATTTGCGCACAACCCAACCTATACAAGCCGAAAACGCCTGCCAGCAGCACCAACGCCAATGCACCAGATAATACATCGGTTAACAAAAAGCTACTAGAAACATACCCACTTACAGGTGCGCGAAACAAGAGTTTGAATTCATTCATCGGTGGCGCAAGCAATGTCTGGTAGGTTATCCATTGACTGGCACCAGGTTTTTCATTTACCCGGGAATCGACTGAGCGCTTAGCTGGGTAATAAAGATCGAAACGTTCTAGCACAGTATTGCCAAAAACGATGCTTAACTGACTATTTTGACTCATTTGGCTGGCCTGCAAAACAGGCTGTATGGTAGATTGCAGAAAACCATCGATTGAGACAATAAATCCTTGGATATAACGGCCATTGTCTTGCCATACTCGCCTAAAAAAACAAAAATTGGTCGTTCCCAGAAGACGTATTTGCAAGGGATCTACCTCGCTTTCAAAAGTCAGGATTTTCACTTGATTACCGGTTTCATTCGCAATCATGTCATCGATCGCGCCCGATTCGCGTGCAGCGTTTTTTTCTAGGGCAGCAGAGCTATCTACAGCCGGCGATGATAACCCGTAATCCTGATCAAAGAGTGCATGAGCAGCAGACTGATCTGGAATCCGTACTTGTTCCTTACGACTGCGCGTTTGTGCCTCTAACTTTTTCAAAGGATTCAATTTTTGTTTTTCTACACTTTTCTTTTCCTTCTCATATGCTTGGTTTTTCTTGATTGGAAGTGATGTTGATAATCTATTGGTTGACTTAACCACCTGTTCTTCCAAGCGATCGGGCGATACCGGCTCCTGTTCTACATGCGCTTGGCCCTGTTTCAAATGATCAGCTTTGCTCGAACGAAAACGCTTACTCGTCATCGGTTCTTCAGAAAAGAGTGATGTTAGACTTTCCGCTAGTTCGTTCACCACATTCTTTTGTATTTGACCTCCTTGATCATGGTATCGAGCCGGCGCTCTGAAGTTGTTCTCAGTATGCGTAGCAATAACACGGTTGCCCTCTACAGTCAGTAATTGCTGCATAGCAATTTTTAATGCAATCCGACGCTGCCACTCTTCTCCGCTTAAACCGTGTGATTGAGTTGCCAGCGAATCTTCATGATCGGGCAATATTGGGGTATGCAAGGTACCATCAGGATTGATTTGAAAATAACCAAGCACACCGGGAACGGGTGTGGTGGGCGGAACTTCTGACAATGGAGACAATTTCACCCTTTTGCTTTTGAATAGAGGATTGTCCTGTACATTAAAGAAACTGTACTCGGCAAAGGGCCGTTGCTGCTCGGGGTCCAGAATCGTCAATAAGCGTTGATCGATACGCTGAGTTAGCTGTTCGGCCTGAGTCCTAAATTGAAAAACTGCCTCATTATGGTGCTGGGTATAGACTCGATTCAACAAAAATAAAATAGGAATCGACAGCAATACTAGAAATCCAAATAATATATGCCGCAACCGGCGTTTAGCAATTGCTGCAGGCGCTATTGTGTAATCCTTTTTTCTGGTTCTACCACGTTTCATTGGAGCACTCGTAATCAGTCGGCCTAGGAGTGGCTTGTTCAAAGCTCCAAAGTGCTTAACAACTTATACCCTGCTCCTCGCACGGTTATTAAAAATTGAGGATTCTTAGGGTCATTCTCAATTTTGCGCCGCAATTTAGCTACGTGAATATCAACCGTACGAGTTTCAATATGGGCGGCTTGTTCATAACCCCATATTTGTTCGAGTAATTCTTCTCTTGAGATCGGGCGATCACTATTTTCTTGTAAATATTGTAAAAGATTGATCTCTCGCTGGGTAAAAGGAACGGTTACATCGACTTGGCCAGGTTGTTTTCCAACTAAATTTGCCACATCGATCTGCATTGCATTTCCTACGAGCAGACAATTGGGCTGCTTTTTTAGTTTTCGCGAGCGCTTTAATACAGACTCAACCCGTAACACCAATTCACGAACAGAAAACGGTTTGGCAATATAATCATCAGCCCCTAAACTGAGACCTGTAATAATATCGTCTTCACTCGTTTTAGCCGTTAGCATGATGATCGGTTGATTAAGATCGTGCTCACGAATCTTGTCGCACACGTTAAAGCCATCCATTGAAGGCAACATAACATCCAACAACACCAGGTCATAACTACCTGAGGTAGCCAACTCCAGTCCTTCTAACCCATCCATGGCAACTGCCACCTCGTAGCCGTGAAATACAAATAAATCGCTTAAACCTTGCACAATCGCTTGTTCGTCTTCCACAATCAATAATTTCAGCTTTTGCGACATTCACCACCTCGCTAATAACAACTATCCAAGCCCAAGAATTACCAATATGACACAAACAATCACTTTGATGTGTAAAAGTTTTGTAAACCTTGCACCAAAATATTTTACAAGTTTGTGTCTACTAACCACGAAGCTTATTGGCTTTAATAACATCCCATGCTCATTGCATTTTTGAGTAAAACCAAAACAAACCCGGTGGGGTTTATCATTCAAGCCAAAACGGAGAAAAGTCCATGACTTTATTACGATCCCGGTTATTCAATATTACAAATTCCAAATCACTCGGATTATTACTATTTATCCTACTCGCATTGATGACGGCATTTCTATTAGCCACGCCTAAAAGATTATTATCGAATCCATTAACGTTAACCAGCAAACCGCCGGGGAATACGAACGAAGCGATAAGATTTCAAGGCAAATTATCACAAAGCAAGTTTGTACAAGGCGCCAATGGCGCAGTTTATCTTGAAGTATCCATCGATCCGCCCAAAATAGTGGGCAGCAATACCAGCACAGACGCTACCGATATGGTTATTATTTTAGATCGTAGTGGGTCGATGTCCGAAGATAATAAAATGACCTACGCTAAAGCCGCCATTCAGGATGTGCTATCGCAACTAGATCAAAACGACCGCTTTGCTCTAATTGGATTTTCTGACAGCGCCATTCTTCATTCTAGGTTGGTAGCCGTTACCGACGCACAGCGCGCGCGATTAAATGCGATCGTTAATTCCGTGAAAGTGGGTGGAGGCACCAATTTGGGAGCAAGCTTAACGCTGGCGCATCAACTTACTAGCGAACCATCGCCCAATCGACGCCGAAAAATACTGCTACTTTCAGATGGCCAAACGAATCAAGGTATCGTCGATCCAGCTCAACTGGCTAAATTAGCCACCCAATTGGCGCAAAAAGAATCTGTCATGTCGACCATAGGTATGGGATTGGGGTTCAATGAAACCCTGATGGCTTCTTTGGCTGATCACGGTATGGGCAACTATTCATACTTGGAAAGCCTTGCTGGATTAGATCAAGTGCTGGCGAAAGATTTAACCGATACTCGTCAAATATACGCAACATCGAGCTACCTGGATTTGAAACTGTCAGAGGGTGTTCGGCTTATTGATGCGGGAGGCTATCCAATAACACACGAAGTAGATGGTAAACCCTTAAGCCGTGTTACAACGGGTCAATTATTAGCCGGTACCAAAAAACATTTTTTCGTAACCCTAGAATTTCCTACCCAACGAATCGATACCATCACCCTTGCTAAAGCCACCCTGGGATATCAAAGGCACGGACAAAACCACAGTCTACCGATGGCTTCCAAGACACTGCGAATAGCTGTGCTGGAAACCGAAAAGAAAGAAGAGGCAGTAGCCTCGATAGAGGATACTGTATACAAAAATAGTTGGTTGCAAAATAATCTGGGTTTGATGAAGAGAAAATTAAGCGCTTCCATTCGCTCAGGAGATAAGAAGCAGGCAAAAAAAATCATTAGCGAATACCGCCATTCGATCAATAAGGCCGCTTCTGAAAGTAACGTTTCCCTGCCATCGGCCAAATTAGACGATGCCCTCAAGAATATGGATGAGCAAATTGAACAATCCTTTTCTGGCAGCCGAAGTGAACAGGAAGTAAAACGTAACCGAACAGCAAAGAGCATGCAACTAGATTCCCGCATGGATCAACGTACGACCCATTGAGGCAATCCCACTTTCCTGATTCCCACGCTACAGCGTGGGAATACTTTATATTGAGACCACGATATGACACTAATTTCACGAATTTCACGCTTGTTCAAAGCCGACATCCATGGCTTATTAGATAGCATCGAAGAACCCCAAACCCTGCTCAAGCAGGCGGTTAGAGAAATGCAGGAAGCAATCGACAACAACGAATACGAGCAAAAACGAATCACGAAACGTATTGAACAACATAACGCCCATTATGATCAAGTAAACCAAATTACCAAAGATCTAGAAAACAAAATCGACTTGTGCTTTCAGCAAAATAATGCTGATTTGGCACGGTCATTCATTCGTAAAAAATTGGAAACCGCAGAACGAGCTGAATACATTGAGAGCGAGTTATCCTCGCTCAAACGACAATTGGAAGAAACCACAGTTCAGATCGCCCACCGTAAAGAAAAATTGGCTGCAGTGATGGATAAAATGAATGTATTACTGGACGCCAATCCTCGCAATTCCATCGCATCGCAGGGGATGGCCAGCCATAATTACTGTGTATCCGACGATGATGTCGAAATAGAATATATGGCAGAAACGCAAAGACGTTCCCAAGTAAGGCATCAATAAGGAGCATTAATCCCATGAAAACACCGACCCTCATTGAACAAATTGGTATTGCCATCGCGTTGACCATGGCCAGTTATCCGGCCACACCGCTTTTGCATTATTGGTTTTCTCCTGAAGCAGCCCATAACACCCTGCTTGGGTTGTTATTGCTAGCCTATATACTGTGCTTATGCATCCTAGCCCCAGCACGACCTGGAAAAATCATACTCATTTCAATCAGCGCGATCCTCACCGGCCTTGCCCTATTTATCGTTTCATCCCCTTTGGGACTCACAACACTGGCAATAGGACTTCTTTGCACCAGCCGGACACTCTTATTTTACCGATGCTTAGTCGCATTATTTTCAGATGCTTTACTGCAAATTGGCGCTATATCTATAGCATTGTGGGCGTATTCATCGAACGGCAGTCTATTACTTTCTATCTGGTGTTTTTTTCTCTGCCAAGCCCTATGGGTATTCATACCCATAGACACCAAACAAACCATCAAAGGCTGGCACTCGAATGAAACAACTGATCGATTTTCCCATTCTCACCGCATGGCGGAAACAGCGCTTGCGGTATTGTTTCGAGAATCATAACCACCCCACACTAAACTCAATAAACGTGTAAAATCGAGCATAAATGTCGCAGTAAAATCGGTGGATAAGTACAAAAAAATACTGTTAGCTTTAATAATCCTCAAAGCGATTGGCGCTTGTGCCCAGTCACTACGCCCGGGACCCGGATTAGGGAAACCCGCGACGTCCGCAGAAATTGAAGTCTGGAGCATCGGGGTATTCCCAGATGGCACCGGCCTACCCTCCGGTTTAGGGAATGCGTTACAAGGCGAGAAAGTATATAACCAACGCTGTAAATCATGCCATGGACCGGAGGGTATCGGCGCTAGCGCCGAAGAACTCGCAGGTGGAAACAATGGCCTGGTTCATGAGTATCCCGACAAAACCATCGGCACCTACTGGCCGTTTTCCACTACTGTATTTGATTTTACCCGCCGAGCCATGCCCTTAAACGCGCCTGGATCTTTATCGAATAACGATGTTTACGCCATTACAGCCTATTTGCTATACATAAATGGAATTATTGGCCAAACAACGGAAATGAATGCCAAAACATTACCCAAAGTGCAAATGCCAAATTGGGATGGTTTTATTCCAGTTTTCAAAAATAAGTAAGTTAAACGGTTACCGTAAAAGCGTTCACTCAATCGGTGAATGAATTGATCTGAAAATAATGCACCCAAACGAATTTATTCTCATCCCACCGCATTCCGGAATGCATCTTTAAAATCGTATGCTGGTATGCCTCCATACTGGGGTAACCTTCCGCTTTAGCATCCATTTCAGTCATATCCACCAGCCTTTGGCGTTCCACTCCAGTGATCGTAAACTCGACATCATCCAGTATGAAAGTTTCACCTGGATAAGCATAGATTCCATCCCGGCGCTGCTGCGTCTTATCACCGGACTTGGCCATTGCGACTAGTTTAGTGTGGCGAATCAGTCGACCAATGGAGCAGGTTTTTACAGGATAGATTTCCACAGTTTTCTCGTGAATTCCCAAGGGTTCGGTAGCTGGTTCTAATCGGTAGCTTTCTGGGCATAGGGAAAGGCCGCATCCCAAAGATAATCGACGACTTTCAATGCGTCCTCCAACGGCAATACACTGAGTTCTGACTCGGTGTTACAGTTAACAAGGAAACTCGGATTAGACCCTTCGGTCGATCCAATCGGGGCGCTCAAAGCGCTCAGTTGAGTCAACCCTTTTTCAATATCAAAATCGATCTGCGCAGAAAATTTGCCATTTAACCAAGATTCAATACGGCTATCCAGTTGCTTTGCAGTCATGCCACCATCGCTAATCAGCAGATGGTAATAAATTAAAATAATCTCTTTACAAACTTCCTCTTCAGTCGCGTCGACAATGGAATGGATCACTCCCTCATTGGTCACCAAGCATTTAAAAAACAAAGTATCGGTAACTTCTTTTAGAAATTTAAGCCGCTTATTCTTATAGTTGAGGTATTGTTTTACCGCAAAACCTCCTAACCCTATCCCCACAGTCAAAGCCGCTGACAATACTGGAAATAAATTATCTGGAGGAGCTTTACTGATACCAAAACTTTGCAAAGCATCTGTTCCCAAAAAAACCAGCACTATGGCTGCACCAAGCAAGGCCAAACTAGGTAAAATTTTACCAATAAGAGGGACTACCGCGCCAATAGCAGGCAATGAAAATAATAGTCGATCCTTAAAGCTCATCGCCACTTCGACATTAGGAAAAAGCAATTCGATATCGCATCGTGGCACATTTTTATACAAAAACAAATAGGTTTTTCCGGGAGCAAAACCCAATTCTTTTGCTAGGCTTTGTTTTTTTTTGGCTTGAAAATAAGTCTCATCCTTAAACGCCAATAACAAAACTACTCGACTTAGGTTTTTAATCGGGATCGAATGATTCCTAAACCACTTACGTTGATTCAACGTGCTATCTTTTGCGCCCCGGTAAAATACCGATACCTGGTTAAAATCATTAAAATCAACCTTCGTTTTCAGAGGAACTATAGATTCCTTAGTCAAAGCATGATCTAAATCAGCCGGTAAAAATTTTTGATAATTTGCTGCATCCAATAATTCCTCGACGGTCTCACTTAACTGCTTTCCTAGAGCCACTCGGTCTGATTGATTCAGCTGATACTGTCCAAGGCTTTCCTTATCAGGGTTGATTGGTAAATAAACACTTTTAGCGGTTTCAAGTTCTTGTTGATATTTGAAATGGAAAAAAGCAGACAATAGTTCGCAGAAATTATGGAAAAGCTCCTGCTGGCCTGGTTTTAGTTTATTTTCCTTGATACAAAGATCAATTAATTCTCTTCGTCTAAATGGGATGAAGGCTTCAGTATTCGCGGAAATTGCCATTATATTTTGTGTTGAAAAAGGGTCATCCTACTATCTTGGACAAGGTTCGAGTAAACTCGAAGAATATTTTAACCTCACCCTCTATAAAGCTCTAGGAACCTTTAATGCCAGAAGATATAGTCGTCGTTCTAGCCGGGATCTGTGCGATTGCCATTGCCTGCCAGTGGATCGCCTGGTGGTTAAAATTACCTGCCATTCTTTTTTTGTTGTTGTCAGGGATTATCGCAGGACCAATCCTCGGTTGGCTCAACCCAGATTTGCTATTCGGTGACCTTTTATTTCCAATCATATCCTTGTCCGTTGCAGTCATTCTATTCGAAGGCAGCCTGACCCTAAGGCTTCACGAAATAAAGGGTGTGGTGCAAGTAGTACGCAATCTGGTATCAATTGGTTTAATCGTCACTTGGGGTATTACCATGCTCGTGACCCGTTGGATTACCGATTTAGATTGGGAATTAGCGTGTCTATTCGGAGCGATCATGGTCGTTACCGGACCCACTGTCATCATTCCCATTCTGCGTACAGTACGTCCTACAATACACGTTGGTAATATCCTTCGTTGGGAAGGCATTATTATTGATCCCATCGGCGCCTTATTGGCTGTACTGGTTTTTGATTTCATCGTATCCAGTGGCCCCACTGATATGATCAGCCACACCCTGCTGACATTCGCCGAAATAGTCGCGATCGGATTGTCTTTTGGAGCTGGAGCCGGTTTTTTATTTGGTATCGTATTGCGTAATCATTGGCTACCCGAATATCTACACAATGTCGCTGTGCTGTCCTGTGTATTGGGTGTATTTGCCGTATCCGATAGCTTAGCAGAAGAATCGGGCTTGTTAGCTGTTACAGTTATGGGTATATGGCTCGCTAATATGCCTAAAGTAGACGTTAAGGGAATCCTCAACTTTAAAGAGAGTCTGAGCGTATTACTTATATCAACTTTATTTATTGTTCTAGCAGCACGTATCGATTTCAAACAATTTGAATCTCTGGGACTACCGATTATCGGGCTATTCCTGGCCATCCAGTTTATCGCCCGACCGATCAAAGTACTGGTATCAACCTATGGATCGGATCTTAAATGGAATGAACGTGCATTGTTAGCCTGGATTGCCCCTCGAGGCATTGTTGCCGCCGCAATTGCATCTTTATTCGCAATAAGACTGCAAGCTAACGGCTATGAACAAGCAGAATTGCTTATTCCGCTAACATTCGTTGTTATCATTGGTACTGTGGTGTTACAAAGTGCAACATCACGGCTGGTGGCCATCGGCTTGAACGTCGCTGAACCAGAGCCAACGGGTTGTTTGGTGATCGGTGCAAATTCGGTTGCCCGAGCTATCAGCCTCGAACTCGATGCCCATGGATTTAGCACCATGTTAACCGATACCAACTGGGAGCACATACGCGCTGCGCGAATGGCGGGACTAAAAACCTACTACGGTAACCCAATATCGGAACACGCCGACTATCATCTGGATCTCGTAGGGATTGGACGGATGCTGGGTCTATCGAGAAGAAGCGAGCTCAACGGACTCGCCAGTTTGAAATACCGCATGGAATTTGGACGTCATCATGTCTATACACTCAATACAGCAGCCGACATCGAAAAGTCTGAAAAACTTACCATGTCTGACAACCATCGTGGAAGTATTCTGTTTGGAGAATCTATCACCTATGCCAAATTAGCGAGTCTTTTAAGCGGTGGCGCAGAAGTCAAATCGACTCCTTTAACTGATGCATTCGACTACCAGGCGTACCTGCAACAATATGCAAAATCGATAATTCCTTTGTTTGCCATTTCACCTCAACATGAGCTCAAAATATTCTGCAAAGGAAAAGACCTGACCCCCCAATCAGGATGGACCATTATCAGCTTATTACAAACCAACAAAATATCCGTTGACAATTGATTGAAGGCGCCGTTCTAAAACACTTTTCTCAATAGCAACTCAATGCTCAGTCCATCGGGAAAACCCTGTACTAAGGAAATGCCTCGTAGACCAAAAAGAGTAGGATGCTGTCAAGCATTTCGGTTGTCGCTATCGACAATTTAAACTAACCCACATTGTCGGCTATACAACAATTAGAGTTCTAGATTGCCTACAGATTACGTCATTATTTTCGAAATCAGTAGCAATGATCTGGGTCCAAGCGTTAATACACTTGACCATGCACTATGCTTTAACCTGAATCCGTAAATTCGCGGTTTAAACCATTTCCCGCTTTAAAGATTTGTGTATGGATAATGCTCTAAACACTTTACTGAAAACAGCTAGCCAAGTAATTTTAGGGAAGGATCACCAGCTCCGGTTGGCGCTATGTTGCCTCTTGGCTCGAGGACATTTACTCATCGAAGATATTCCCGGTGTAGGAAAAACCACGCTGGCTCATACCTTAGCTAAACTGCTAGGAGTAAACTACCAACGGATACAGTTTACCAGCGATTTATTACCAGCTGACATTGTTGGTGCATCAATTTTTAACCGGGTAACTCAAAACTTCCAGTTCCACCCTGGCCCGATTTTTAACCAAATGATCCTGGCCGACGAAATCAATCGATCCACCCCTAAAGCCCAAAGCGCATTGCTCGAAGGCATGGAAGAACACCAAGTCACTGTCGAAGGGGAAACCCGCCTCTTACCGGAACCATTTTTCGTCATTGCTACACAAAACCCAAACCATCAAATTGGGACCTTTCCGCTACCTGAATCCCAACTCGACCGTTTCCTCATGTGCATAGGACTGGGTTACCCCGACAAACAGGCAGAGCGAGCATTACTTGTGGGAGACGACCGCCATCTGCTCATAGAATCTTTGCCGGCATGTTTACCCATTGAAGAACTCCAACGTATTCAGTCTGAAGTCTCCTTAGTTCACGCTTCAGATGCGTTGCTTGACTATTTGCAAGCCCTATTAAGCTATAGCCGCGAATCGACAGACTATCCTACAGGACTTTCACCCCGCGCCGGATTGGCACTTTTGAATGCAGCAAAAGCCTGGGCCTATCTTAACCAACGCGACGTAGTATTGCCGGAAGATATACAGAAAATCTTGGCACCGGTCGCAGGGCACCGATTACGCACCAACTATTCCGCTTCGAGCAATGCCAATACTATCATTTCACCATTGCTGAATAATGTCTCGATCCCTTAACCCAGGTAGGCACAGTTGACTGTCAACAGTGCCTCTGGTCGTTTGAGCCTAAAACAATTGTTTAGAAACAAGTCTTTTCGGGAGCGGTTTAGCTTTGATCGATTTAAATTCGGCGAAAAGCATTCGGTACAACCTATCACACTATCTCATCGACGAATTTTTATATTACCTACAGCATCAGGTTTAGGCTGCGCTGTACTTATCATCGCTATGCTTTCGGCTTCTACAGTTTATGGAAACAATCTTGGCTTTATTCTAACGTTTTTACTCGCCAGCCTAGTTGTTGTCTCCATTCTCCACAGTTTTCGCGCTCTTTCTGGGCTTCGATTCAGCACCAAGGAATGCCATCCCGTATACGCGGGTGATATGGCTATCTATGACTGTCAGATTGAAAACCCCACCAATTCACCAAGAATCAGTGTAGGACTCAGTGTTATTAACTCCCCTAGATTCAAAACCAATATCGATCCATATTCTCTATGTAAAGCTCAATTACCGATCAAAACGATTCACCGTGGTTGGCAAAAAATCGGCACAGTAACCATCGACTCTTTGTTCCCCCTAGGACTATTTAGAGCATGGTCACCTATCAAAGTTGACGAACATATCCTGGTCTATCCCCATCCTACAGATAATCAAATTCCGCTTCCGAACTCTAACCAATCAATATCTGAATGCGAACAGGAACGCACATATGACGATGATTTCACTGGGTTTCGGCAATATACACCGGGCGACTCGGTGAAACATATTTATTGGAAAGCAATGGCTAAAGAGCAAGGACTGCATACCAAGGAATATAGTGGGGATCAAAATTCTCTCGTTTGGCTCGAATGGTCACGAACCCCCGGTCATTCAGTCGAAGATCGGCTTTCCCAAATGTGCCGATGGGTACTCGATGCAGATCAATCCGGCGCTACTTACGGACTTCGATTACCTGACAATAGGTTGGGCCCCGATTCTGGAGAAACTCACCGCGCCCTTTGTTTACAGGCACTCGCATTATTCGACCATGCAGACGCTCACGTTTGACCGGCAACATCGCACCTTGATTCTACTCCTTAGTGCGACCACGGTCGTCGCTCTCCCACATGTATACAATTTGTCCTGGCCAATTACAGCATTTTTCTTTTTATCCGTTTGTTGGCGGTTTTTAGCGATCAGCAAGCCCAATATTTTGCCAGGACCCAAAACCCTGGCAGCATTAATAAGTTTTGCGATAGCACTGATATTTCTTAAAAACCAAGGAATCTTGGGCCGCGACGCGGGTACTAGCGCATTTCTTGTCACTTTAGGTCTAAAACTCATGGAATTGAAGTCTACGCGAGACTACTATGTCCTAATATTCCTTGCTTTTTTTGTTGCTCTCACCCAGTTTCTTTTTAGTCAAAGTATTTCCATGGCCGTATTCATTCTTACGGCCTGCTGGCTACTCATTTCAACGCTTATCAGCATGAACGGCCAATCTTTACGATCCGGTACGCTATTCAAAATTAGTGGGGCTCTGGTTCTTCAATCTATCCCAGTCATGATCTTCTTATTCATTTTTTTTCCTCGAATTCCCACCCCACAGTTTGGACTTAAGGACCAAAGCCAAAAGGCTATATCTGGGTTAAGTGACGTTTTAGAGCCAGGCAAAATCAGCCAACTCAGCCTTTCCCGCAATATCGCTTTTCGAGTCACATTTAGTGGGGAAATCCCTCCGCCCGAACATCGTTATTGGCGTGGACCTGTATTTTGGAATAACGAGGGTACACGCTGGACACTACCAGAACAAAAACCTGTTCGGCGCCGAAGGGTTCGGTTTTATGGAAAACCCTACCATTATTCAATCGTTCTAGAACCTCATCAACAAAAATGGTTGTTTGCCCTAGATTTACCGCACACATTTCCGATAGACACCTATCAGACGAATGAACTCGTTTTACTTTCAAAAACTACGATTAAAAAACGCTTCGCCTACAAACTAACGTCTAATCCCGTATACAACTCCGGTCATTTAAGAGAATCAGACCGTGAGCGAGGTTTGCAATTGACGACCCCACCTTCCCGCAGAATATTAGACCTATTGGATAGCTGGAAAGATAGCGATTCCAGTTCAGAAGATATCGTCCAAAAATCACTCGATTTTTTCCATAATGAACCCTTCGTTTACACCCTGACACCACCTATTCTTGATACAAATCCAGTCGAACAGTTTCTATTTGAAACGCAAAGAGGTTTCTGTGAACATTACGCTACAAGCTTTGTGTATTTGATGCGCGCTGCCGGAATTCCAGCTCGTGTGATCACTGGATATCAAGGCGGTGAGTTTAATGCTATTGGCAATTTCCTGGAAGTCCGTCAAGCCGATGCCCATGCATGGGCCGAAGTCTGGTTGCGGAACAAAGGATGGGTACGAATCGATCCGACTGCGGCGGTAGCCCCGGAACGGGTTGAACAAGGCTTCGATCTGAACCGCCAAATCACGTCGGGTGTAATTGCTTTTACTGTTCCGGCGCCAACTATGCTGGCAAAATGGCTAAAAAATTCAAGACAGCTGTGGGCCAGTTTAGACCATAGTTGGAACCAATGGGTTGTCAGTTACGACGTTCGCAGACAAAATCTATTGCTGAATTTACTCGGTATCGATAGCGTCATAAAAAAAGTGCTCCTGCTACTTCTCCTTTTCTCGTCCGCCATTTATTTATTAACCATTTTTTTGTTCCGAAAAAAACACAATAAAAAGGATGAAACGATTTTGCTTTATGACAAATTCTGTAACAAACTGGCACGCAGAAATTTATTGAAAAAACCCACAGAAGGCGCTCGTGATTTCGGTATTCGGGCAACAGCGACCATTCCCGAGCTAAAATCGGAAATCGATGAAATCACCCAGATTTATCTAAAATTACGTTACGGAAAAAATCCGACTAGAAGCGATTTCATGAAAATTAAAGAACTCATCCACCAACTCAGAACGACTCCTAAAATGGTAAAAACTCAACATTCTTAGTGTCATTATGGTAGGAAAACCCATGATTTAATACAATCCAATTCGAGTCAAATGCCACTAGGAAAATATCGGTTCCTGATTCGCTGTTTCCCAAACTCATCGGGGGCGACACAGGACTCCAAATGCGAAAGATATGCCCAAAGTTTATCCGGAAAAATTTAGCCGACTTGAAGTGATAGCGAAACACCAGATAATCACTCGCTCCGCTTACTTCATCAGGAGATCCAAGCTCTTTCACTACTTCCGTTAGGGGGGTTAGGCCAGGGTTTATAAATTCAACATGTTCCGGATTGATAGGTTTGTTAACAACTACCCGTCTAAAATCGCAGGCAGAAATAAGCAACACCAATGTAAAAATAGTAACATTTCCAATGAGTTTCATAACGTTTAATCACCAAAAGGCCACACTTGGAATTCAAGCTCCTTGGTTCGCTCTCCAAAAATTACTTCTTGCACAATGCCTTGCTGATCAAAAAATACATAAAGATTGTTACTACCCACGTTTATCCGCGACAAAAACACGAAATAACCCATCTTACTGTCATACTGACGATAGTGAAATATTTCATATCCACCCGCTTGAACGATTTCATCCGGTGCACCCAACCACGCACCAACTTCCGCACGCGAAGAAATGCCTTTCTTCAATTTGGCAATATTGTTATCTTTGATCTCTTCACCCATTGTTCCACGAACGAATGCACAACTTTGCAAAAAAATCAGGCAATAAGTTAATAATAAAAACGAAACAACTGAAATCGGCCTGCTTTGGTTATTTTTTAGTTTCATTGTCTTCATAAATAGTTTGTGATCAGGAGAAATATATGCACATCATTACTTTTATCGTTGACTTAAGTTGTTGATCATACCGGAGGACATTTGCTATGACTGGTATACGGTGGTGAATCGATCTTTTCCTATTACCAAGTTCGCCAGCTGCAGCAATAAAGCTAAAATTAAGGCGAGAATTATACCTGTGGCTATCCCTGTAATATCAATAAAAAAATCAAAAAAGCGAGGACAGCAATATGTCTAATACTGATCCAAAAAATAGAGTTTTTGATGAAACGAAACCACACGTAGTTCAAGTGTACATTTAATCGAGTAACCCAAACTTTTTCTAGATACCGATTATCGGTAATAAAAAATTATGTATTTAATGCGAGTTGATCAGTGGCCATAATCGAGCACGCGAATTTGCTCAAGTATGCCGTTTTCAAAGCGAAGAAGCCGTTTGAATTTTCGAGGACCAAAGTCATATGTCCATTCTTCTATTACCAAAGGTTCACCGTAATCTAGGCTCAAATTATGGCGCGGTGGGTATAGCCTTGTAACACCATATTCGACCCGTTCATCGACAAAGGCAGGTTCGCCACACTTTGTTAAAACCTCAAACTTAAAGGCACCTTCATTCACTATTCGAGAACCACAACGCATGGCCATAGCTGTATTTATGCAACTTACCCATAGACACAAACTAAGGACTAATATTTTTTTCACAGAAAACACATTTGTTACAGTGACAACGAAGACAGGGATTATTGTACTCCTTGTCACTGAACTATGACTGAATAATATAAGGTCACCCATTAGATTTAAGAATGTTAATTGATTCTCGCGAGGACCGGAAAGTAAAGCGCTCGGTTTCTTGGGTAATGCGACAGGTTCTCATCGCGTTGTTGCCAGGAATTGCAACCTTGACTTGGTTTTTTGGAGTCGGTGTTTTAATAAATTGTTTTGTCGCGATTATTGCTGCAGAAATTATTGAGGTCGCGATTCTCTTCCAACGTAAGAAGCCTCTCAAACCCTTTCTGACAGATTTAAGCGCTGTCGTCACGGCTGTACTTTTGGTCCTTTGTTTGCCAACCTCAGCACCTTGGTGGATTCCCGTGTTGGGTGTCATATTTGCGATTGGGATTGCTAAACATCTTTACGGCGGGCTTGGGTATAATCCTTTTAATCCGGCGATGGTTGGCTATGTCGTATTACTGATTTCGTTTCCTAAACAAATGGTTCTGTGGCTGCCGCCTGAAAATTTAGCGTCGGTATCCTTGTCGTTTTCTGAAACTTTGCAGATGATCATTTTTGAGGTATTCCCCAAAAACATTGATTTTGACACAATAACCATGGCCACACCTTTGGATGCAGTTAAAACTGGCTTAACCTTGAATCGTTCGGTACCTGAAATTGTGCACGGTCGTCAATTCGGTTTTCTAGCCGGTGTTGGTTGGGATTGGGTGGCAGCAGGTTATTTGCTCGGGGGACTCTGGTTGGTTCATCGTAGAGTTATCGATTGGCGCATTTCGATTAGCCTATTACTAGGTTTCTTTTTCGTATCAACTATAGGTTATCTCCTCAACTCAAATGTTTACCCGACACCCGTTTTTCATTTGTTTGCGGGCACCACTATTTTAGGAGCGTTTTTTATAGCTACGGACCCTGTGACTGCACCAGCAACACCAAAAGGTCGAATTATATTTGGCGTATCTATTGGTATATTGATATTTGTAATCCGTAGTTGGGGGGGATATCCCGATGGTGTGGCATTTGCTGTTTTGTTGATGAACTTGGCCGTTCCTACGATTGATGCGTATACGCGACCGGGAATTAAAAGTGAGTAAGTGTGGATAAGCCAAACGACTTATCAGCTTTGCGTTCTGCAACTGTTCTAGGAATGTTTGCTGTTATCGGACTGGGGTTGGTTACGATGATTTATCAGGGTACTCAAGCTAAAATCGCAGCAAACAAAAGAGCCATACTGAGTAGCACTTTGCATGAATTGGTTCCAGATGAAAGGTTCGACAATGATATTGTTACCGATTACATTATCTTACAAGATGATAAGCCTTCGAATATCGATGTGCCATTCAAGGTGTACCGTGCTCGAAAAAATGGCATACCCGTAGCAGGGGTTATTGAAGTCGTAGCACCCGATGGTTACAACGGCGCTATTAGCTTGCTAATAGGTGTCAATATGGATGGGACGCTCACTGGGGTTCGGGTGGTGTCTCACAGGGAAACACCTGGCCTAGGTGACGACATTGAGGTAAATCGTTCTGATTGGGTTTTACAATTTACAGGTCTATCTCGGGAAAATACAAATCAGGAAAAATGGAAAGTTAAAAGGGATGGTGGTGTATTCGACCAATTTACCGGGGCAACCATTACTCCTCGGGCGGTCGTAAAAGCGGTTTATCGATCTTTGATTTTTTTCTCGACCAACAAAAATAGCCTTTTTTAAATGCGAGCTAACTACCACGATATTATCATAGGGGGGCTTTGGCGCGACAATCAGGGGTTGGTTGCTTTGTTGGGTTTATGCCCGCTGCTCGCAATAACCAACACCTTGATCAATGGGCTTGGACTGGGCATAGCCACTACATTAACCTTGATTTGTTCGGGAATAATTATTTCGCTCATTCGAAAACTTATTACCCAAGACATCAGATTACCGCTTTTCGTATTGGTCATTGCTTCGGTTGTGACCTCCATTGAACTCCTGATGAACGCCTATTTTCACAATCTTTATAAAGTATTGGGGATATTTATTCCATTAATCGTGACCAATTGCGCTATTGTGGGACGAGCGGAAATTTTTGCATCAAAACATCCAGTAGGTCCTTCTGTGGTGGATGCCTGTGCCATAGGAATAGGTTTTACCTTCGTCCTTGTAGTGTTGGGAGGATTTAGAGAAATGTTAGGGTTTGGTACCTTGTTTTCAGATGCAGATTTATTGTTCGGCGTAATCGGTGAAAGTTGGACCATTACACTAGTTGATGGCTATCGAGGGTTCTTGCTTGCTATATTACCGCCGGGAGCATTTATAGGTTTGGGGATGCTTGTAGCCCTTAAAAATTTGATTGATAACAGGATTCAGATTGAACAAAGCGATACGAAAAGAAATTTTTGACCGATTGGCTGAAGCTATCCCGGAACCTACTACGGAACTGCGATATTCAACACCTTTTGAATTATTGGTCGCTGTCGTATTGTCGGCCCAAGCTACGGACAAAGGAGTGAATAAAGCAACAGAAAAGTTGTTTGTTGTCGCCAACACACCCCAAGCTATACTTAGGCTACAGGAAAAAGGCCTAAAGGAATACATTAAAACCATTGGTTTGTATAACAATAAAGCCAAACATATTATTCAGCTTTGCCGAAAATTAATTGAACAGCATCAAAACGAAGTCCCAGAAACTCGGCAGGCACTTGAATCCTTACCCGGTGTAGGGCGAAAAACAGCTAATGTCATTTTGAATACTGCATTTGGCCAATCTACTATTGCGGTCGACACACATATCTTTCGGGTATCCAATCGAACTCGTTTAGCTCCGGGAAAGACTGTGCTCGAAGTGGAGAAAAAACTCGATAAATGGG
This sequence comes from uncultured Methylococcales bacterium, assembly GCA_964653275.1. GTDB lineage: Bacteria > Pseudomonadota > Gammaproteobacteria > Methylococcales. The sequence goes on along the minus strand of CAZZET010000015.1, from coordinate 33,989 downwards.
TGCCTAAGGAACACAAAAAGGACGCCCACCACCTTTTGATTTTGCATGGTCGCTATACTTGTATTGCACGTAAACCTCGATGTGGTAGTTGTGTTATCGAGAATTTGTGCGAATATAACAATAAGTTGGAAGAGGCTGCCCAAAATTAGGGGCCATAGTGAGGAAAATCTATTTTGATTCAGGTTTTATATTTTCAGATATTCTTTGAGGTTACCTATATAGCCATACTTTTCGAAGATTCAGCGATGATTCAGTTTGTAAGTATTAACTTACCGGCAGGGTCAGTATAAGCAAGCCGGAAGGAAAAGGTTTGTATTTTTTAGGGAGTGGTTAAATTACACAGTCGATTTGTCCAATACGGGAGATTTATTTCAATGACTAAGAAATTTCAAAAAAAACCTACAGCGTTAACTCTTGGCGCGGCAGTTGCCGCTACCCTTTCTGCAGGGTCGATTGCGAACGCAGAAACAAATCCCTTTGGTGTGAGTGAACTGCCTTCCGGTTATATGCAACTCGCCGAAGCAGAAAAGAAGGATGGGAGCTGTGGCGCCGGAAAATGTGGCGGCAAGATGAAAGAAAAAATGGAGAAAAAAGATGGGAAATGTGGCGCTGGAAAATGTGGTGGGGAAATGAAGGACAAGGATGGTAACTGTGCCGGAGATAAAAAGGGCGCGAAAAAATCCGAAGGAGAATGTGGCGAAGGGAAATGTGGCGAGGGTAAATGTGGTGGAAAGAAATAGTAAATATTTCCTCGCTTAATATAAGTTATTAGTAAAAATAAAAAACGTGAACCTAAATCCGTATTCCGTTCAAGGCGCCGGTCTCGGTCTTAAAAAATCTTTTATGACTCAGATTGCGAAAACACCGCCCGAGGTAGTGGATTTTTACGAAGTTGCTCCGGAAAATTGGATAAAAACCGGGGGCCGATGGGGGAAACGGTTCAGCGCCATGGCTGAACGTTTCCCAATTATTTGCCATGGATTGTCTTTGTCCATTGGGGGGCCGCTACCTCTCGACCAAACTTTTCTACAAGAGTTGAAACAGTTCTTGTTTAAACATAAGATTCTGCAATACAGTGAACACCTCAGTTATTGCGGTGACGTTGGCCATCTCTATGATCTGCTACCAATCCCGTTTACGTCTGATGCAGTGCGATATGTGGCGGGACGTATACGCCAAGTACAGGATATTCTCGGCCAGCGCTTGGCCATTGAAAATGTTTCATATTATGCTGCGCCGGGTAAGGAAATGGATGAAATTACATTTCTTAATGCAATCCTTGAAGAAGCAGACTGTGATTTGCTTCTAGATATAAACAATATATATGTCAATAGTGTCAACCACGGTTATTCCGCTGAGGATTTTTTAAAGTCAATTCCCGCAGACCGAATTGCGTATGCCCATATCGCGGGGCACTATGTTGAGGATGTGGATTTTCTTGTTGATACTCACGGTGCGGACGTTATCAGTCCAGTATGGGCCTTATTGGACAAAGCTTACGAGCTATACGGTGTATTCCCAACTTTATTGGAACGCGATTCCAATATACCGCCTTTGGATACGCTCTTGAAAGAGGTGGACATTATCGATAAAGCCCAGCTTCGCCACACGCCAAGTGCAATGCAAGGCAACTCTCTACATTCTAACAGGCTCCTTAACAATGCCTGACCGGATCTTACCGTTTCAGAAAACTCAATACGAATTCGTTAAATATATTCGAGATCCAGATCATAACTCAGCCCCGTTGAATATTGAAAAACGGCGTATGGATATGTATCGGGAATTAGTTTTCAATAATATCGAAGACTTTTTGGCGAGCAATTTCCCTGTACTTCGCAAAATTACTGAAAATGATCGATGGGAAGCTATGGTAGCGGATTTTTTAGCGTACCATAATTCCAAATCACCCTATTTTTTACATATCCCGGAGGAATTTTTAAACTACCTTCACAATGAAAGAGAAGCAAGCGACAATGATTTCCCGTTCTTGCTCGATCTAGCTCATTATGAGTGGGTTGAAATGGCAGTATCGTTTTCCCAATATGAAACCCCACCTCACGATCCTCTTTTTAAAGAGAATCCACTTCCTATCGTTGCTGCTGTTTCTGATACAGCTCGAGTACTGGCATACCGCTTTCCAGTACAAAATATTTCTCCGGACTATTTACCGCAAACACCATTGGATCAACCTACTTTTCTTGTCGTCTATCGAAACGCTGACGATGAGGTAACATTTCTCGAACTCAATCCGGTGAGCTACAGATTGTTGCAGCTAATTCAAGAAAAAAAAGAGGATACTTTAGCGACGTTGCTAGACCATATCGCGGAAGAGTTAGAGCATCCAAATCCTGCTGTGGTCTCGACTGGAGGTAAAGAAGTTATATGTGATCTGATTAAGCGTAGGGTTATTCGCCGGGCTTGATCTGAAACCATTAAACGACACATTTTGTTCTGCAAAAATTCAGCGACCACCCGCGCTTCCGCATGACGTCCTCTCCTGTCTTGCGCCTAGACTTAAATTGCCCTCTATCCCCCTTAAACATGACGCTCTTTCCAGTGCAATTCTGATGGTTTGATTTTTTTCAAATGCCTAAAATATATTGCGACGATAGTAATTCTGGTAATATACGCGTAAAAATGACAGAGGGGTTTAATTTCCACGGGTTTGGCTTTTCTGAAACATTGGAATTAACGTCAATTATTCAGGGTGTTGAATCGGAGGTTTTTAGGTAATTCTTGATTCAAGTTGAATATTTCCGTCTTAATTTTTGACGCGCACAGAAAAAGCGCGTTGCATAAAACTTAAAAAATTTATTTGGGTCGATCAACCAAAATAAGGAGAAAAAATAAATGAAATTTTCCTATCTCATAAAATCGTGTGTAGTTCTCTCATTGTTAACGATGTTAGCATGTTCCGAGGATACGGGCGTTGTCAGCACTGCTCCAGCGCCGTCAGGATCGGATCCTTTCGCTATAACCCCAGTCAAAACTGTAGCGAAGGTCAAAGTCTCGTCGACGCCAAGCGCCAGTAAATCTAGCTCAGCTACGCTATCGGGTGGGTCTGCTTTTATCCCGGGTGATGCGACAGGTTGTTGTGGGACTGGGTGTACGGTTTCTTGTGAACAAGCGTCTAGCTCAAGCCCAAATTCCAGTGGGAATCCAGCGGATCTTAGTTCGGGTTCAGCATACCACCCCGGCGATGCGGAAGGTTGCTGTGGAACGGGTTGTGCTGTTTCCTGTGAAAACGCAGCACCAGTGGCGATAAGTAGTGGAGATGGGACATCCGGGTCTAGCTTTCATCCAGGTGATGCGGAAGGTTGCTGTGGTACTGGATGCAAGCGATCTTGCGACTAAGATTCATCTAGAATTTATGCTGCGTTCGGAATAACTTATGCACTTTACTCTCACTGGCCGAAATTTGGTAGAGTGTATAGTATTTCCGGACGCAGATATCATATTTATGGATAAAAGTTAGGACCAACGTTCGACTTCAATGAGGTTGGCATTTATGCTTGGGGTCTTTCTGAAAATTGAAAGCTTACGGGTACAAAAGCTGAATTTGGTCCATATTGCTAAGTAAGATCGTTTAACATACTTAATACCCGCCATATTTAATCAAAAACATAATTTTAAAACAGTTCTTTCTCGCGTCCACTTTAATTTTCGTACAGTCTCCTAACGGGCGGTTGTGCTTCTTCTAAATCCGGTTCACCGGTGGTTTCCAACATAATCGCTCTAGCAGCCTTTCTAAGGTTTACCGCAATCTGCCAACGGTCGATGTTCTTGTTGTTCAGATCATTTGTTTCAGGATTGATGGCCTTACCAATCGTTACTGTTACCGGTGCGTAGTAACGGGGAAATAAACTATCTGGCCGCAAAATCGAGCGGGTGCCATGAATCGTAACCGGTACAATGGGGAGCCCGGTTTCAGCTGATGTTAGAAATGCACCCGTATTAAAAGGCAGCAAGCCAGGCATACGCGTAAAAGTTCCTTCGGGGTAAAACAATAATGAAGCGCCGGTTTTTGCGACGTTGGTAATGTGTTTCGCATCGTCGATGCTTTTTTTGGTATCGAAGCGTTCAACAAAGAGAGCATTAATTCGCTTTAAAAAAGTTCCAGCAAAGAACTGCTTGGTCAATTCCGCTTTTGCAACAAAACGAGTTTTTCCGGGTATTGCCACCAGAAAAATAATGTGATCCAGGTAGCTCGAATGATTACAAACATATATACACGACTGGTTTTCTCCAGGTAAATTTTCCCGTCCGCGAGTAAGAATGGGTATCCCCATAGAAAAGGTTAGAAACCGGGCGACGAGGTGTAATATTTTCCAGCGTGACAGTTCGCTAGGAATGAGCACAACCGTTAGCCATGTTACCAGCACCGATGGTAAAAATATGATCCACGCATACACTGCGAAAAGCAGTGCTAGGGTTTGTTGTTTTATGGCAAGCAACTGGGGGCGAATGGATATGGCTAATAATTTTAAGACCTGTTTCCACACTGCTTTTGGTCCTTTCTTTATGAGTCCGCGCTCATAGATTTCACGGCACGCTGTACGCCTTATTTTTCCGCTGGAAGTTTTTAGTACAGTATAGGGCTGGGCTAAAACTACTTCTTCCGGAACACTGCCGATCAAATCCAGACTGACGCCATTTATTTTTGATCGCAAATCTTCCAAAACCGAGGGCTCGGTTTCGCGCGTTTCAGCCACTACAATCAAACGCTCGGTGATGGCGTATCCAGTACTGCTCCCGAAAGCTGCCACACAACCCTTCCGGATTTTAGGAAGATCGCTGACGGCTTCTTCGAGTTCGTGGGGGTAAATGTTTCGCCCAGCATGGATAATAATATCTTTGACCCGGCCGCTCAGATAGACCTCACCTTCAGCGATATAGGCAAGGTCACCTGAATCAGCCCATTCACCGTCGAATAAATCCTGTGTTTTTTCTGGATTTCTGTAGTAACCACAAGTGACCGACGGCCCTCGAAATTGCAATCGACCTTCCTGACGATCTGGAAGTTCCCGACTGGCTGAATCCACAATCCGAATTTCGTGATCGCGTAATGGGCTACCACAACAAACGAAATATAAAGGGTTGTCAGAATCCGATATGGGGACAGCGCGGCCGGAGCTAGAAAAAACATCGCGCTCAATTGTGTCGATCAGGGGCCCTCGTCCAATCGAGGGAAAGGCTAAACCTAACGAACATTCCGCAAGCCCGTAAACCGGCATTAAAGCTTTCGAAGGAAATCCAAAATGTTTATAACGTTGGGTAAATTGCTCCAAGGTTGCTGGTTTCACCGCTTCTGCCCCATTAAACATTGCTTTTAAACACGACAAGTCTAACCCATCTATCTCGTCATCCGGAATTTTCTTAGCACACAACTCATAGGCAAAATTAGGTCCTGCGGTCATGGTTCCACGGTTTCGATGTATGGCCCAAAGCCAACGACTGGGTCTCGCAAGAAAATTCAAGGGCGACATGAGCACAAATATTGCCGAAAAATAAAGGGAGCCTAACCATGCACCTATTAGGCCCATATCGTGATATAAAGGTAACCAGCTCACAAAAACATCGGAAGAATCTATGCCTACTCTTTCACCCATCAACCGAATATTTGCCAGTAAATTAGCGTGGGTTAGTGTCACCCCTTTGGGTGTTCCGGTGCTGCCGGAGGTGTATTGAAGAAATGCAATATCGTTTGGGCTCAATTTGGGTTGCATCAACGTCGCACCGGTCGAACGAATTTCCCTTGGTGTAATGACAGTGCGAAGCGTATTCACCTGGGCTTTCAAAAGCCGCGCGACCGGCTTGGCTTCAGGTACGGTGATCATAATCACCGACTGACAGTTGTTGAGGATACTTTGATGTCGGAGCAAATGATCTTCAAGCTGACTAAGCCGTACAGGGGGGTAGATAGGAACGGGAATACCACCAGCTAAGAGAATGCCGAAAAAAGAATATAGATAATCTTTACCTGTTGGTAACATTATCGAAACCGCTTGCTTAGCGGCTAAACCTTCTTGCTGTAGGGCTACCGCTATGATTTCCGCTCCTTCCCACAGATTTCGGAAGGTAATGGTTTCTTCGTCGTCAGCCTGGTCACTGTAAAGCTTGATATGGGGCCGTTCCGGGTGGATTTGAAGATGCCATTTTAAAACATCGATCAAGGTTTGAGCTTGAACCGGTTGCTGTTGAACCTGGTCCAGTTCGATTTGACTGACTTCTATTTCTTCCTGAGTTCGGAGGTCAGGGCTTGAGGTTAAAATCTCCCGCAACAATTCCCGCGGAGTTTCAACACTAATCATGGATTGTTCTGATATTCGCACATTGAATCGATTTTCGATTCGACGGATAAACTCGACCCGAGAAAGGCTATCCAAGCCCACATCCTTATCGAAAGAGGTGTCCAGATTTAAACTTTGAAGACGAACATCGGGGACATGAAACTCTTCGGCCAATTCCCGTATCGTTCTGATCAGTTCTAACGCTATGTCATCTTCTTGAGTTGAATTCTGTTGATTTTCGTTGTTGCTTTGCATGTTAGTTTCACTTTTGCATAGAACTATGCGAAATGCTGTGTGAATTATTATACCGGCTTTGTATTCTACGATGAGGCTTCGGTGTGGAGTGCTTAGTTATTTGTTGAGAAGGTGGGTATTTTTTGTTAAAACAATGCCAACGATTTGAAAATTAAAAACCAACAAAAAATAATAATGAAAAAAAATGCCATCGTTATAGGGACAGGTTCTGCTGGTTTGATTGCGGCGAAAGAGCTTAAGGAAAAAGGTCTAAATGTAAGACTTATTGAGAAACACAGCGAGCTTGGGGGCATATGGTCTAGTTTACCCTGGAAGACATACACACTGACTTCTTCTAAATGGGTAACCGAATACGGGTGTTATCCGATGCCGGAAGATTTCCCCGATTTTGTAACCAACGAACATATGCTTCGGTATTTAGTATCGTTTGCCGAAGCCTATCAGCTTCGCCCGCTCATTGACTTTAATGTGAATGTATCGGCAATTAAGAAAAATCAAGATGGCAGTTTCAATCTAGTCACGGATAAGGGGTCCTACGAAAATATCGATTACGTTGTGGTGAGCTCAGGTTTGCACGGCAAACCATTTACACCTGAATACGCGGGAATAGATCAATTTGAGGGCGAAACAATTCACAGTTCCAAATACGATGACCCGGGAGTCTTCAGCGACAAAAAAGTGCTTTGTGTTGGATTGGGGGAATCGGGCGTTGGACTAATTTCAGAACTGGCTACAGTCACAACTAAACTGGTGGTTTCTTCAGAAGGTGTAGCAGTTGCCCCACGGGTGATCAAAGGTTCTCAAAACCCTTTCGATCAAATGCAATTTTGGCAGATTGGTCGTTATTTAATTGGCTACCAAGAAGTCTTAACTACTGGCTTAAGTTGGTATTACAAGAAAATTCCTGCGTTTTTGAAAAGGATTAATATGGCAGTGAGCCTGAAGTTCTATTCCGACTACGGCGTCGAATTTAAACAGTTTGAGCCTTGGTTTCCGAAAGCGCTTGTACCCAATCATTTTCATGTTAAGTTTTGGACAAAGCCGCATAATTCAACTTGTAACGGAAATCTGACACGTAAAGATGCGCCGTCGGATGATCTTTTTTATTTACTCAAAACCGGTAAGATTTTACCGAAGGGCAAAGTTAAATCTTTTGACAGCACGGGGGCTCTATTTGATGATGGTAGTCATGAAGATATCGACATGATTATTTTTAATACGGGCTATACTCCGGGGTCAAAAAGCATCAAATTTCCTATTGGATGGGAGTACAACCATCAGGATCTATTCAAAGGTTGCCTACATCCGACAATGCCAAATTTAGCATTTGTTGGAATGGTGCGGCCTACCATTGGTTCAATTCCAGCAATGGCGGAAATGCATGCGCGCATTATAGCGGCCTATTTCAGTGCTTCACTACAGTTGCCCTCAGAAGATAAGCGGATTGAGACCATTAAGCAGGAACAAATGGAACACCAAAAGCAGTTTCCCCATATGCATGAAAGGTTTCCACACATCTATTTCTTCGATGATTGGATGGAGAAAATGGCGACATTGATCGGTGCGGCGCCTAGAGTACGCGATCACCTCTCTAGCTTTGAAAAACTAAGAGCTTATTTTTTCGGTGCACCGATGCCGCTTCGCTATAGAATTCGGGGCGAAGGGAAACGAGAAAATGCGGAAGAAATCTATATCAAACGTGTTAACACCGTATGGGGCAACGCGTTTGGAAAATGGGCTTTTGTGGCTGTGCTGATGCACTTCCTGACACCTTATCTTCTATCGGTGATCTTTTTCGTGCTGTCTTATAGTACTTTTGGTTTTTCGGGAGCATTTTCTATAGTGATAAGTATTTTATTTTTCCTTTTGTATTGCTTTGTAGATATCGTGCGATTTATATTCTCGATCGCGTTTGGCCATACGTTGTCGATCCTGATGGGAGTATTCTTTGTCAGGGGGTTAAAACGAGAAGCACCGGATTTTGATAATCCTAAAGTGTTCCAAACAGTGGAATAAAGTGGATTCAGGGTAGTATATATTCGTTCCTCGCTCCCACACCGGAGTGTGGGAGCGAGGAAATTCATAGAGCCCATTTACAAATCTAATTTTAAAAATAAAGAATTGCTAATATTCACCTGTGTTTCTCGACGCGCTGCTTAAATGTCTCAATTGAACCGTGTCCATATGGATTGCTTAATATCCAATGGAAAATCACCCTTCTATTTTCACTGTGGTGTGGTCGGTGAAGAGAATCCTTGGATCACACCCCGGTAATTTATTAACCGCTAGGGAAGGGTATTGCTGAACCACCATAGAAAGTTGGATAAATCATGAGAGGCCTGCCTTGAAATTCGTATAGATTTTTCTATTCTTCTAACTAGAGGGGTAACTTACGATTCGGCGTTCTAGAGGCTAATTTATGGACTGCATTAAAATATTTTTTAATGAAACCTTGCAGGGTGAAATTAAATTTGAATCGAATTCAATCACGATAGGCCGAGCACAGGCGAGTGATATCCCGATCAGCAACCCCGGTGTTTCGATTCGCCATGCAACCATTAAAAAAGAGGATAGAGGTTATGTCATTGAGGACAGCGGTAGCAAAAACGGCACTTCCGTTAATGGTAAAAAGATTTCCCGACAGATTCTGAATTATGGTGATACGATCACCATATTCAAACATACATTGAAACTTACACCTTGGATACCAGCATCCGAAACCACCAAACCACGGGTTAGCGATGGTCAAATGATCGATCAAAGCGGTACTTTTGAAGTGGATATATCCAAAATCGGAACGTTGATGGAAAAAGAGCACTCCTGAATGAGTAGAAATGGGATTTGCTCTTTGGTTGAACCTAAGACCATTCAAATTTCCAGCCAAGTTCAAGTATTTTTAATGGTTGGTAAAATAGATTGTCTTAAGGACTATTTACGATGCTAACTACGTCGATGGCTTTCGATTGAGGAAAAAAACCGCGCATTCTGGATCTGTTGCTACCAAGTCCTCTTTGATCGAGACACCTCGAAGACCAACAACTATCCAGATTCCGGGATATAAAATTGGCCGCTTGGTTGCCGAAGGTGGGATGGCCTCGGTTTATCTTGCCGAACAAGTGTCGCTGAGTCGGCATGTGGCTATAAAGATCCTCAAACACTCCAATAATCCAACTTTTTCCGAACGTTTCCTCGGCGAAGGTCGGATTATCGCTGCCCTAAATCATATCAATATCATCACTATCCATGATATTGGTGTGATCAATGATTGCCATTATATTTCTATGGAATATGTGGAAGGCGGAGATCTTGAAGCGAAAATAGCATCCGGTATGAAAGGTGGGGAAGCGCTGGATTTGCTAGAGAATATTGGTAATTGTCTCGACTTTGTACATAAAAACGGTGTTGTTCATCGTGATATAAAACCGGGCAATATACTTTTTCGCATGGATGGCACGCCATTGTTAACCGATTTTGGTATCGCAAAACAGCTAGATGCTACTAGTAGGAATTTGACTATGGATGGCTCGGCTGTGGGTAGCCCATACTATTTCAGTCCCGAGCAGGCGCAGGGACGAAAAGTCGACGGTCGCGCCGATATTTATGGCCTTGGGGTTATTTTCTTTGAAATATTGACGGGAAATAAACCTTTTGTAGGTAAGTCGCCTATTGATACCATTGTCTTGCATTTGCAGGAGCCAGTACCGACTCTCCCTAAAAGATTCAAACAATACCAGAGCCTTTTGAATCGAATGATGGCGAAAAAGCCATCTGAGCGGTTTAGGAATGCTGGGATGATGGTAAAGGCTATAAAAGAAATTCGCTTAGGTGCTAGTAAAACACCTATTCAGAAACGTGCTTCCCGAAAAACCCCAAAAAAAATAGAAGAAAAAACCCAAAAACTTCAAAAGCGTAGAGGGCTACTGGTTGTTTTGTTAATGCTTATAATTGTGACGTCAAGTTACCTGTACTATTCCAATAGCACTCCATGGACAATCGAACTTTTCGAAGAAAATCCAGAAATAAAAAAATTTTTAGCTCTAGGGGCTAAGCGCTATACTCAAAAAAAACTTACGGTGCCGAAAAATGATAGTGCTTCATTTTATTATTCTCGAGTTTTAAAGTTGGACCCGGATAATAGGGCTGCACGACGTGGAATGTCGAGTATTGCTACCCGTTATGCCGAAATGGCAGAAATAGTTATTGGGCGCTCTGACTATGGGAAAGCAAAACAGTACTTACAACGTGGCTTAGACATTGAACCAGCGAATAGGCGATTGCTTGCTATCAAAACTAAAGTGAAAAATCGTTGAGAGCTTATGGAAGTCTTTTTTCAAGCATATAAAGTGCCCTACGGACACGACCCTGCAATTTTATCAGGATAATTCTTTGCACTGGCACACAGCAACCGCAACGCATATAGGAGGACGTGGCGAGCAGCAGGATCGTTCTGTGGTCCTGAGTTCTCCTAATGGAAAGGAATCGCTAATAGTCATAGCCGATGGCATGGGGGGGCTTGAAGGTGGTTCGCGTGCCGCGCAAGCGGTCATTGATGCGAGCCAAGAGGTATTTGACAGTACACCCGAACCAGACGCCTTCGTATTCTTGAAACGAATAATAGATCGGGCCCATCAGTTTATAAACCAACTCAATGGTCTTGGGAACAAAGCACCTGGCAGCACGTGTGTCATACTTCTTCTAAGGGAAGACGGGGCGTATTGGGCACATGTGGGAGATAGTCGTCTTTACCATTTTCGAAATCGCAAAGTTTTAGAAAAAACATCGGATCACTCCGTTGTACAGATGTTAATTCAAAAGGGAAGCTTAACCGAATTAGAGGCGGCGGCCAGCCCGTTACAAAATCAAATTTATAAGCGATTAGGCGGAATGAATTTGCCCGATCCCGATTTTGGCACATGCAGTTTTCTACAGGGCGATGTATTTCTTCTTTGTACTGACGGGTTTTGGTCAGCAATTGAACCCGAAGAAACCATTGAAAACATAACAAATAATCTTTTGGCTGAAAGTGTAGAATCCCTTGTTCTACTTGCCGCTGAGCAAGGTGGTGTCGATGGCGATAATATCGCTGTAGCACTGGCTGCCATCGAATAAGATAGTCAATTTAAAGTTTTAGGGCAGTCTACCGGAGGCCCTCGCATAGTGAGGGCCTCGATTTTTTTTACCTGTTTAATCTGTTCGTTTAGTAATCTCTAGTAAATGATAACCAAACTGGGTTTTAACTGGCCCGTGTACCGTATTCAACTCCCCGCTGAATACCACTTCATCGAATTCTTTAACCATTTGTCCCGGACCAAATTGGCCTAAGTCGCCCCCCTGCCCTCCGGATGGACATTTAGAATGTTGTTTTGCCACATCGGCGAAATCGCTTCCTGCCAAGATTTCGTCTTTCAGTTGTTGACACGTGCCTTCGCTGTCTACCAGAATGTGTCTTGCTTGCGCGCTCGCCATTGTATTTTCCTATTTTAATGTGTAATTGATGATAATTCGGACGCAAATTATAGCCTGTTGCACCGTATTTTCCTAAAGGTGACCGCTAAATCCCGATTAAGTTGGAGCCAGAAAGGCTATATGATACAAATGTAGGAGTGTTTGTCGCAGGCTTACTCGTTAAACTGTGGGGTTACAAAAAGCACAGCCTACTTGGCAATAGGCAAGCAAATTAAGGTCGCATTTTACGCTGTGGTGCGCCCCTCAACGAAGGATATTAGGTTTGGATAACAATGGAAACCCTCCGGTTTCGCTTTCGGGCTTCCAATGAATTGTTGTTAACACGTGGACGGGTATCGGCATAGCCGATTGCACGCAAACGGTCAGATTCGATGCCATGCTCAACAAAATACCGCGTGACTGCTGCTGCCCGAGATGCAGACAATTCCCAATTGGAGGGATAACGTCGGGTAGAGATTAATTGGTTATCGGTATGCCCCTCAACAAAAATGATACCTGTTTGTTGCCGAAGTAAACCCACCCATTTGTTTAAAATGGTGATCCCTTCAGTATTGAGCTCGGCTTGACCGCTTGAGAACAGTAGATCGTCATTAAACTCTATTCTCACGGACGTATCTTCCTGGATAACTTCAATCGGAATGTTGTCGCTAATTTTTTCTATCTCCGCAACAAGGTCAGTTTTGGTGGGTTCACTCAATGCTATTTGGTCAAAGTTATTTAGAAGACCTATTCTACTTTCTTCAACAACATCGTTAATTAACGCTATTTCACTTTGAGCGGTCAGAGGGTTTTTCTGAATCTCGTCCTGGTAAAGATTTTCCAAAACAATTGCAATTTGATCTCTAAGCCAGTCGTTCCGACCATCGTTGAGTTCAAGTGCCGATTTGTTGACTATGTCCTTATGTGGCTGAGTTTCGTGTAAAGGTTTTTGATTGGGGAGTTCTCTAGAGTCTATTTGTGCAACTTGGGTGTTTTTCTGAGCGGAAGGCATTATGGTTGAAATCGGTACGCTTTTTAACTTTTGTGTTCCCAACAGCAAAACCAAAAGTGTAAGCAATAGGGTCAGCACATCAATATAGCTCATCATCCAGTTGTCCTTGATGTGTTCGCTACCTTTATTTGCCGCAGACCAGGGGTCATTGGAGAGTGGTTGAATCGTAGGAATTTGTGCTTTTTGCCTTTTCTTTAACATTGTTTAATTTAGGCGTGGACTAGCCCAGTATCTAGAGGCGCTGGAATTTCCGGTCCAATTTCTCCCGTCGCAGCTCGAATATATTCTTCAATCAACTTTGGATGGGTTCTGCGATACAGCATCAACACTAATTCGAATTGGGTATTTTGCCAAACTTGATAGTGTTTCGCGCGACGTTCAAGCTGTATGGCTAGGGGTTTAAAAATTAAATTGGCAGCCACTAAACCATAGACTGTTGTCATCATGGCGAATCCCATCGTTTTACCTAGGTGATCAAGACCACTATCGCCAAGGCCGTTCAACATTTGTACCAGTCCAAACAAGGTTCCTAGCATCCCAAATGCGGGAGCGTATGCGGCCATCGTTCTTAAAGTTTTAATGTCCTCGTTATTCTTTTCGGCTAGGGCGCCTTTTCGCCACTGCAAAAGGTGTGGAATATCTTCGCGAGGCGTTAAATCGAAAACGAGTTGTGCACCATATTTGAAAAGTCCTTGGGGTAGTGATTCCTGTATCTTTTCAGCGGATCGCATAGATCCCAGTCGATAAAATTCGAAAAGGCGCAAAATGGCGGTTTTCTCTTGCTGGGAGACCCCCGACCGATTTTTTAGTTTAATCGCGATACGAGGGAGTAGCCTCAATATCGAATCAACTGACTGGCTTAACATCGCTAGCAGGATGGTCCCACAGAAAACAACTATTAACCCAGGAATATTGATCAAAAAGTCGCTTTGTTTAATAGATACTAAGAGAAAGAGAGCTAATAGGACAATGCTTGCCAATCCGAAAATAATGGATTTGTGTTTCATGGTGTTTTTGGTTTCAGTATTCTGATAATACTTAATAATTCAAGCAATATCTGAACCATTACCTTAAGAAAAATACCACAAAAAGGTTGTATAGCATATTAGTAATTGTTTTTACAGTAAATTTTGTAACAAGTCAATCGAATAAAAGGGAGCAAATACCTATTATTTGGTATTCAAAAGGAACAAATTAGTAATGACAGCGGCAGGTTGTTGCCGGGGTAGTGGAGAGTGAGTCTTCTATGCTTTAAAAGGCACGAGTCGAATTCAAACGCCTATTTTGTTTATGAGCTTTAGCAGTGTGGCCTCCAAAGAAGTCACCCGATCTTCAAGTTTTCTTAGTCGGTCATCGTCTTTAGCCAGTTTTATAGGCACGGCTGGTCTTAAATTTTCAGTAGATACATTTCCGCACAGTGTATGCGCATATCGATTTCCCCGTAGCCCAGGGGTGGGAGGCAGTAATACGACCAAGTGCTGCTCGTGAGCTATCAGGGTGTCTAAAACCAGCTGTACACTTTCCTGGTCCTCGAATGCAACCATTCGAGTTGTACGTCGCTGAATATCGTTCAAAGTTAGTGGTTTTCGCAGCATTAAAACGTTCAAAGCCGCCAATTCAGCGCGGTTAAGGCTAAAGTATTCTTTCATGCAGTGGGAGATACGGTTTGCCCGATCGCCATATTCAACCTTTACCAATCCTCGTTCCGCCAATACATTAGCGATATGGCCCACTTGACCTTCACTAAGCGACATCACCGGTTCCCTATTGCTTTTTTGATTGCACGCTGTAGTCAATGCATTAATCGTTAGGGGATAATAATCTGGTGTTGTTAGCTGTTTCTCCATTAGGCAAGCTACTACACGGCTTTCTTCTGGTGTGAAAAAGGGTTTGGATTCGATCTGTTCGGTCGAGCTATTTATGTTCTCCATTTTATTAATAGTAGCTGGCCATCGTACGATAATGTTACAAACAACAAAAACCGTAGAGGAAAATTTCGAAATGCCTGTCAAATATCACAAAATCCTCAGCAATTTTTAAGTAACGTATAGCCTTCAAACGTCGATATAACACAAGCTTGTGAAAGAAATGACAACGAATCTAACAGCAAAAACAATTCGTAGTATCAATGAGGTTGATCGAGAGAGTTGGAATGCGTTGACTAACAGTAAATATCCTTTTTTGAGGCATGAATTTTTAAGTGCACTTGAAAACCACGGCTGTTTAGGGGAAAAAACTGGGTGGATCCCTGAGCATCTGGTCTTTCTGGACAACGATGCCAATCTTGTTGCAGCGATTCCGATGTATTTGAAACACAATTCATTTGGTGAATTTGTGTTTGATTGGGGTTGGGCTGATGCTTATAGGCGCGCAGGTCTTTCCTATTATCCCAAATTGGTTGTTGCTTCGCCTTTTACACCTGCTTCGTCCCCCAAAATACTGATGTTACCAAAATATTCTAGTGCGATGTTACTCGAATCGATTATTGATTCAGCAATTGATTATACTGATCATTGTTGTGTGTCGTCGATACATTGGTTGTTTACCAGCGAATGGGAGGTTAAGAATGCTCCACAACTATTGGTGAGAACCGGTTATCAATTTCATTGGGAAAATATGGAGTACCGATGTTTCGATGATTTTTTGGCAAATTTGGCTTCGCGAAAACGCAAGCAAATAAAAAAAGAAAGACGACAGGCTCTCGAGTCTGGTATTGAAGTACATTTGGTGCCTGGCGCACAATTAGAACGTTACGAATGGAAGGTTTTTCATAAGCTCTATTGTTCGACATTTCTCAAACACGGTAATTACCCCGCACTCACCTTGGCATTTTTTATGGAAATCGCGGAAAGTATGGGCGACCAGATTTTAATCGTCCTGGCTCGCCAGAGTGGCAAAATTATCGCGGCATCCTTTTTCTTTGTAGGTGAAGACGTCTTGTATGGTCGCTATTGGGGATGTTCTAACGACATTCCGGGGTTACACTTTGAAGCGTGTTACTACCAAGGGTTGGAATATTGTATTGAAAGGGGTTTGAAACGTTTTGAGCCAGGCGCGCAAGGTGAACACAAAATTAGCCGCGGATTTTTACCTACAAAAACGTATTCTTTACATTGGGTTCGCCATCCGCAATTTCGATCGGCGATCGTGGAATTTCTTGCACAAGAAAAGGAATTCATCTGTGACAATATACACCGCCTTAACAAACGTTCTCCGTTTAAAGAATTCACGAGTTAGAGCTTTGACAATACTAAACACCCAAGATGATACTGAGGAATTCCCTGACGTAGAGACCGCCTTGGAAGAACCCGATGGATTGTTAGCTGTAGGTGGTTGCCTTTCGCCTAAAAGATTGGAGAACGCCTATCGTCATGGGATATTTCCCTGGTACAACGAAAATGAGCCCATCCTTTGGTGGTCACCCAATCCCCGCCTTATCCTCAAGCCTGAGAAGCTAATAATATCAAGAAGCTTACGGAAGGTGATTAGGAAAAAAAATTTTCAGGTGAGTTTTGATGTGGCTTTTGAAGACGTTTTAGATTCCTGTGCAGGGTACCGTCACGGTATCAATGGAACTTGGATAACACAGGAAATGAAAAATGCATACTTGAACATGCATCGAATAGGATTGGCTCATTCAGTGGAATGTTGGCATCAGCAACGACTCGTGGGAGGGCTCTATGGCGTTGCTATTGGACGGGTTTTTTATGGGGAATCCATGTTTTTCCGGTGTAGCAATGCTTCTAAGGTTGCTTTTGTGAGATTGGTGGAATTGCTGCGTGCGTGGGGATATACCTTGATCGATTGCCAAATGCAAACTCAGCATTTGATGAATTTCGGTGCAGAAAATATACCTCGAAACGAATTTATTCAATTGTTGGTAGTAAATTGCGATATTCCTCCGTTAGAAATGGCTTGGAAAACTTTTGATTTAGAAGTGGACACAAAATAATCCAATGTCTGAAAATGAATAAGGTATTGGAATTCGTGTGTAGAAATAGATGGGTACGGTTGAATTGATTGAGCAAAACTGATTTTTTTTAATAATGGTCACACTAGTCTAATGGTTTCGATCCCGCTGTATTTGAGTGTAGAGAATGACTGCGAATATTTATCTGGAAATAAGTCCCGCCTTATTTTTGTTGCGCAAGATTTTCCTATGACAAGCGAAATTTATTCTCAACTCGCCTCCAAAGGATTTAGAAGAAGTGGAGAAATGGTATACGGTCCCAAGTGTGATCATTGTTCGGCTTGTGTTCCGGTGCGGATTCCGGTGAGGGAATTTAGTCCTACAAGAAGTCAACGAAGAGCATTAACAAAAAATTCGGATCTATCCGTCAGCCACCAACCAATGAAATTTAATGGAGAATGCTTCGAGTTGTATACACGATATCTTGAGACCAGACATCGCGACGGGAGCATGGCAGGATCAACCCCCGACGACTTTTTACAATTTTTATCGAGTCCTTGGTCGTCTACAAAAATTATCGAGTTTCGATTGTCCAACAAGCTAGTTTGTGTCGCTGTGGTTGATTATATGGACAACTCTTTATCTGCGGTGTATTCCTTTTTCGATCCAGAATACACCGACCGTAGTTTAGGAATATTTTCGATTCTTTGGCAAATTCAAGCTGCGAAAGAGCTTGGCTTGAACTGGGTATATTTAGGGTTTTGGATACAAAAGTGCCAAAAAATGGCATACAAAAATCTTTTTCGGCCTATTGAGGCATATAACAATGGTACTTGGCAGATTTTTCAAAAAGATGACGTTATGTCGTAACTATTTAGCCTACAGCCTATTTTTACAATAACAGTGCTAAACAAATATTTAGACACGTGAAGTAAAGGAGTTCGTCTAAATTTTTTTAACTTCCGCTATTTTTACCTGGATTTGCAAAAATAAGCCAAAAGCTAAGCTACTACATAGTTACTGGGTAGGGCGGTTATGGTATTATCCGAAGGTTTTGAAATTCGCTACTAAATTAGAGTTGAGGAAAGACTTATGCCAAAAGAAGATCAAATTGAAATGGAGGGCAAAATCATTGAAACCCTACCAAATACGATGTTTCGCGTCGAACTGGATAACGGGCATGTTGTTACCGCCCACATCTCCGGCAAAATGCGAAAACACTATATCCGCATTTTAACCGGTGATCGCGTGAAATTGGAAATGACCCCCTACGATTTAAGCAAAGGCCGAATTACTTACCGTATGCGATGATCAGTGAATATTTTGTCGAACTACACTATTTGCTTGCTAAGTCGGTGTACCAGTTGGTTTAAACCGGGACTGGGATTTCTTTGCTTTCAACGTCGAGCTTTAAACCTCCTTTTTTCACGTATATTCTGACACTCCCCCCCTCTGACAATCTTCCAAACAGCAGATCTTCCGCCAATGGCTTTTTAATGTGTTCATGAATAACTCGAGCCATAGGCCGAGCACCCATTTGTGGGTCACATCCATGTTCTGCTAGCCACTGCCGCGCGGGTGACTCTAAGGTTAACACCACATTTTTTTCTTCTAGTTGTGCTTCCAATTCAAAAATAAACTTGTCGACTACTTTTACAATGACATCGAGTTCCAATGGCTTGAATTGAATCATTGCATCAAGGCGGTTTCGGAATTCAGGTGTAAAAGTTTTTTCGATAATCTTTGTGCTATCGGAAGAATGATCTTGATGTTTAAAACCGATAGAAGCTCGATTGACTTCTGATGCGCCTGCATTGGTTGTCATCACAAGAATAATATTTCTGAAGTCCGATTTGCGGCCGTTGTTGTCAGTAAGCGTCCCATGATCCATTACCTGCAATAACAAATTAAACACATCTGGGTGTGCTTTTTCAATTTCATCTAATAGTAAAACAGCGTGAGGATGCTTATTCACCTCTTCGGTTAAAAGTCCCCCTTGATCGAAACCAACATATCCTGGCGGTGCTCCAATTAATCGAGAAACTGTATGGCGTTCCATATATTCGGACATATCGAACCGAATTAAGTCTATGCCCAAAACTTTTCCCAATTGCCGGGTGACTTCTGTTTTACCTACACCGGTGGGGCCTGCAAATAGAAAAGAACCGATTGTTTTTTGTGAATCACCAAGACCGGAACGTGCTAGCTTGATAGCCGAAGTAAGTGCGCCAATAGCTTCGTCTTGACCGAACACGAGCATTTTCAGGTTTTTTTCTAAATCTTTCAGCTTGTCTTTATCATTGGCAGAAACCGACTTCGGAGGGATACGAGCTATTTTTGCAACGATATTTTCAATTTCGTGGGTACCGATGATGCTTTGGCGCTGCGAATCGGGTAACAAACGTTCACGAGCCCCGGCTTCATCAATGACATCGATAGCTTTGTCGGGTAAAAAACGATCATTAATATAGCGGTCAGAAAGTTCCGCGGCGATGCGTAAACCCTCCTTGGTATATTTAATCTCATGATGCTCTTCAAAACGGGTCTTAAGCCCTTTTAGGATTTGATAAGTTTCCTCTACAGAGGCTTCTTCAATATCAACTTTTTGAAATCGTCGAGCCAGTGCTCGATCTTTTTCAAAAATCCCCCTGTGTTCCTGGTAAGTCGTTGAGCCGATACATCGTAAAGAGCCGGACCCAAGAGCAGGTTTTAGTAAATTAGACGCATCCATGACCCCACCAGAAGCTGAGCCCGCACCGATAATAGTATGAATCTCATCGATAAACAGAATTGATTTTGGCTCTTTTTTTAACTGAGATAATAAGGCTTTTAGCCTTTTTTCAAAGTCACCTCTATATTTGGTTCCTGCTACCAGTGCGCCAAGGTCTAGGGAGTAGATCACATGATCCTGTAACACCTCTGGAATATCTTCTTCGACAATCTTTTTTGCCAATCCTTCCGCGATCGCTGTTTTTCCGACCCCAGCTTCCCCCACCAATAGTGGGTTATTTTTACGACGCCGACACAGTACCTGTATCGTCCGCTCCAATTCAAGTTTTCGGCCAATGAGAGGATCGATACTTCCCATACGGGCTTTCTCGTTCAAATTGGTGGAGAATTTTGTTAAAGGACTTTCAGCCGCGTTGGTATTATTCTCTTCGGGTTCAGATAGTCTTTTAACTGAGTCATCATTTTTTTCCAGCCCCTTAGAAATTCCATGGGCCAAGTAGTTCACTATATCGAGGCGGGTTAATTCGTGTTTACTCAAAAGGAAAACAGAATGCGAATCTTGTTCACTAAAAATAGCCACCAAGATGTTGGCACCGGTAACTTCTTTCTTTCCAGAAGATTGAACATGAAACACAGCACGTTGCAATACTCGTTGGAACCCTAGCGTAGGTTGAGTTTCCCGTTCCGCTCCCGGAGGAATTAATGGTGTTGTTTCTTCCAGAAACTGGTTGATTTCCTTTTTTATCAATTCGATATGAGCGCCACAAGCTCTAAATACTTCAAGTGCTGAAGAATTATTGAGCATCGCTAATAGTAGATGCTCCACGGTAATAAATTCATGTTTTTTATCGTGTGCTTCTTTGAAAGCGAGATTTAATGTATATTCCAATTCTTTACTTAGCATGAGATCTACCTTTAGTTATGCTTCCTCCATAGCACACAACAGTGGATGCTGGCATTGCTGAGAATAGTCGTTAACCAACTGGACTTTGGTTTCCGCTATATCCCTAGAATAAACACCACAGACGCCAACTCCTCTAGTATGCACGTGCAACATAATTTGAGTTGCTTTTTCTTCGGTCATACTAAAGAAATCCATCAAGATTTCCACGACAAAGTCCATCGGAGTAAAGTCATCGTTTAACAAAATAACTTTAAACAGTGTTGGCTGCTTAACCTTTGGTTTAGCTTCCTTAACAGCCAAATCACCATCATTCGGATGTTCCCCATCTTGTTGTGCCATCTTTCGGAAATTATTATTAACCCATGTTCATTAAAACTTATTTTACCATTTTTGAACGAAAAATCTTAAAAGACTTGGATCCTTTCCTTACTTTAATTTTCCTTAAACATCTTAGATAACCACCACGGCAAAAGTTCATTGGTATTCGTTTGAAAGCAGGCAATCGAGTAAAATTATGGCTATGAAGAATCGAAAAAAAGTAATTGTTGGAATGTCAGGAGGAGTCGATTCCTCAGTGGCGGCTTTGCAGCTTATTCAACAAGGGCATGAGGTTACAGGTCTCTTTATGAAGAATTGGGAGGAAGACGATGACAATGGACAATGTACGGCAGCCGTCGATTTAGCTGATGCTCAACAGGTTTGTGATCAATTGGGCATAATGTTGAAAACGGTCAATTTTTCAGCTGAATATTGGGATGATGTGTTCGAAAAATTTCTTAAGGAATACCAATCCGGACGTACACCCAACCCCGATATTTTATGTAATAAATATATAAAATTCAGAGCCTTTTTAGATTTTTCCTTGGATTTGGGCGCGGAGTATATTGCTACTGGGCACTATGTTCGCGTAAAAAACCAGTGTGGGGTCAACCAGTTGTTTAAAGGTCTCGATTCCAACAAGGATCAAAGCTATTTTCTGTATACCTTAGGCCAGGAACAATTAGCGCACTGTCTCTTTCCGGTTGGTGAAATGGAAAAATCTAAAGTCCGCGAAATAGCGGAGCTGGCGGGTTTTAATAATCATAGAAAAAAAGACAGTACAGGAATTTGCTTTATAGGGGAACGCCGATTTCGCCACTTTCTCAAACGCTTTATCCCGGCTCAACCTGGCGAAATCCACGATATAAATGGCATCGTTTTAGGTCGTCATGAAGGGCTGATGTATTACACCTTGGGCCAAAGGCAAGGGCTGGGTATCGGTGGGATCAAAGGGACTTCGGAACAGCCTTGGTATGTATTGAAAAAAAATCTCGATCAAAATATTCTAGTTGTTGGGCAGGGACATAATAACCCTGTTATGTTTCATGACGCACTAATGGCATCCCAAATACACTGGGTGAGTGGTAATCCATTGGCCTACCCGCTGCAGTGTCAAGCCAAGACTCGCTATCGCCAACCGGACCAGGAGTGTATCGTTGAGCCTATGCACGGAAATGTTTGTCAGATTTTATTTAAAAAGCCGCAACGCGCTATTACACCTGGTCAATCAGTGGTCTTTTATCAAAATGAACAATGTCTTGGAGGTGGTATCATTGACCAGGTTCTGAATTCTTCTGCCAACCAGGATTATAAGGTTGCTGGAATCTAAAATTCATTCACTGTTTTAATTTGTCCTGAATCCGTAACTTCTTGGTTCTACCGGGGGTCAAGAAAATTTTAGCTTCGCTCGGTCGGATACGTGGGTATTTTTTGGACTACTGTAAAATCAATGTTTTGTGCCCTATACGGCTGTGAAACCACGAATTCAAGATTATAACAAAGGAAATTCTATGTCTCTTGACTTGACGTTATTGACTGCTATTTCTCCTATCGATGGGCGATACGGAGATAAAGTTACACCACTTCGATCCATATTTAGTGAATATGGTCTGATCCGTTTTCGCGTTCAAGTCGAAGTCCAGTGGCTTCAGGCGCTCGCAAAACACCCAAAGATAAAAGAAGTGCCAACTCTGAGTTCGTCAGCAATTTCCGAATTGGAAACCATCATTTCTGATTTTTCTACTTCCGACGCCCAACACATCAAAACTATTGAAAAAACCACAAACCACGATGTTAAGGCTGTAGAGTATTTTCTAAAAGAGAAAATTGCTAAAAATCAGGAGCTTTCAGCTATCAGTGAATTCATCCATTTTGCGTGTACGTCTGAGGATATCAATAATTTAGCCTATGCATTGATGTTGCAGGAAGGGCGCAACGATGTGTTAATGCCCTGCATTGGACAATTAATTAAACTATTAAGAACACTAGCGTTGGATTTTGCGGATCAGCCGATGCTGTCTCGAACTCATGGACAAACCGCTACTCCAACGACTATGGGTAAAGAATTTGCCAATATCCTAGCACGGATGGAACGACAACAAAAAGCTATTGGGTCGTTGTCACTATTAGGCAAAATAAATGGTGCTGTGGGGAACTATAATGCTCATGTCGTTGCGTACCCGGAGGTCGATTGGCCTGAATTTTCACGGAACTTTGTTGAATCTCTAGGGCTTTCGTGGAATCCTTTCACCATTCAAATTGAACCTCATGATTATATTGCCGAATTTTTCCATGCCATTACGCGCTTCAATAATATTTTGCTTGATTTCGACCGAGATGTTTGGAGTTATATTTCAATAGGGTATTTTTCTCAAAGGACGATCGCTGGAGAAGTTGGGTCATCGACGATGCCTCATAAGGTAAATCCGATCGATTTTGAAAACTCGGAAGGTAATGCAGGGATGGCCAATGCTGTACTTGGCCATTTAGCAGAAAAGCTAGTGGTTTCCCGTTGGCAACGGGATCTATCCGATTCGACAGTGTTACGTAATATCGGTGTGGGTATTGCGCATACCGTTATCGCCGTTAATTCAACGTTAAAAGGGATGGCTAAACTTCAGTTAAATTCATCCCAGTTACAGAATGATCTAGACTGCAACTGGGAAGTTTTAGCAGAAGCTATTCAAACTGTTATGCGCCGTTTTGGCGTTGAAAACCCTTACGAACGTCTTAAACAAATGACGCGTGGACAACGCGTGGATGCGAGCGTTTTATGTGATTTTATCAGTACCTTAAAGATTCCCGCGGAAGCAAAAGAGCGCCTGATGTCATTAACGCCTGAATCCTATATCGGCTTGGCCAAAGAGCTGACGGAAGAAATAGCTGGGGGCGGTCGTTAGGGTTGAAGTAAGTGCGGCGATCTGCATCGGTGGGTTATGTGACCGAGTCGACATAAATACCTACGGTCTTTGCCATAATTATCTTCATGGTTGCTTAGAGCAGGTGGCGGTGGCATCCAGCCCGCATCCCCTCCTCCCTCGATACGCCGCTTGTTGGCAACCGGTTTTGCCGAACCGTGGTACTAATAACACGGTTCGGCTTTTTTATCCCAACATGTTTGTCCCCTAAAATTGTTTTATAGGATAATATTACGAGTTTTTTTGATCTTGTAATTGATGAATATTCATTTTAAAACCCTTGGTTGCCGCTTGAACGAAGCTGAAACCGAGTCGTGGGCCCAGCAATTTCACGCGAATGGACACAATATCGTTCAGGGTTCTGATAACGCTGACTTGATTGTATTGAATTCTTGTGCGGTTACCTCGGAGGCGTCTCGTAAATCGCGTCGTCTAATTCGGCGTATCCAAAGGGAGAACCCTAAGGTAAAAATGGTTGTTAGTGGTTGTTATGCGTCGCTAAATCAGCAAGAAGTTGCAGAAGCGTTGGGGGTTGATCTCGTTATTAACAATTCTGATAAGAAACAATTGGTCAAACTTGCTAGCCGCCAATTAGGCTTACCGACCACGCCTATCGTCAAAAGTGAATCTGGTAAAGGCGCTTTATTCAGTCGCGGTAGACAACGAGCTTTTGTTAAAGTCCAAGATGGATGTCGTTATCGCTGTACATACTGTATTGTGACGATTGCCCGGGGAGAAGAAAGCAGTCGATCGATTTCGGAGATAGTTGACGAAATAAACAATCTTGAACGGGAGGATATCAAGGAAGTTATCCTAACAGGTGTTCATCTTGGTGGGTACGGCAGCGATCTTGGTACCAATCTCGAACATTTGATAGAGTCAGTATTAACCCACACTTCAATCCCTAGAATTCGCTTGGGTTCTCTTGAACCCTGGGATTTGCATGCTCGTTTTTTTAAACTTTTTCGTAACCCACGATTAATGCCGCACCTTCATCTTCCCTTGCAAAGTGGTTCAGGTTCAGTATTGAAACGCATGGCTAGGCGTTGCGATACCACAGAATTCAAAAAGATTGTCCAGCAACTCAATGCGATTACACCCGAATTTAATATTACGACTGATATCATTGTGGGTTTTCCAGGTGAAACCGAACAAGAATGGATGGAAACCTTAAAATATGTTGAAAGTATTGGATTTGGAGATATACATATATTTGCCTACTCACCTAGGGCAGGAACGAAAGCCGCAGATTATCCCAGTCAGAATCCGAAATTAGTCAAGAAGCAGCGTAGCAAGCAACTTCATAAACTTGCTGAATTGATGAAACTAAATGCCTTTAACCGCTGTTTAGGCCGTAATCTGCCGGTTTTATGGGAAAGCCAGTCCAATTTAGTGGAATCTAAGTCTGCTTTGGTTTTTGGATATACACCTAATTATCTGCGGGTTGCAACAGTCATGGATAAACCGGAAAAACTCGAAAACCAAATCAGGCCTGCCCGGTTAAAAGCTGTCGCCTGCTCTGGCGACTACATTTTAGCAGAGCTATGAGAGATATCTGATTTTAGGAGGTAAAGAGACTAGCTACGATATTTAATGCGAAGCGTTTGCTTTTTTATGCTCCCCACTTAAGATATATGCCGTGGCCCCAACTACAACAGCAGGTGGGACCAATATATTGAGTATGGGAATCGATAAACCCAACATAGTGATTCCGCCGAAAGCAATTGCGCCCAATCGAAAATTTTTCACCTGTTTACGTTGTTCAGAAAACGAAACGGCGTGTTCCTCCAGCGGGTAAGACATATACTCCAACGCCAAAAACCAAGCACTGAATAAAATCCATAATATAGGGGCTAATAAATTTACACCGGGAATAATAAATAAAATCAACAACGGTATGGCCCGAAAAAGAAAATAGCTTAGCCGTCTTATCTCAGAAGCCATACTTGAGATTATCCCCTTTGCCAAAGGAATAGATTCATTAGGGACTGGTTTTCCTCCTAGCAAATATTCTTCTGTTTTTTCGGCAAGCTTTCCATAAAAAGGCGCGGCCAAAAGATTTGCGAACAAAGTAAAGGTAAAGAATGTGATCAATACTAAAGTTGTGAAAAATATTGGCCATATCAACCACTCCAACCAACTTAACCAATCTGGGATCAACCAGGAAAGTAAGCTGGAAAAATACTCTGTGGCCGTCCAAAAGGCTAAGGAATAGAACAAGAAGTTGATTAGTATGGGCCCCCAAATATATTGCCGAAATCCGGGTTTCATCAACAAACGTAATCCCTCAAACGGCCATTTAACAGCGTGAATTGGATTGTTAAGATTTTTGTATTCAATTTCCATCTTGATTTTTGAAAAACTTTTAAGCTCGATTGATGTCAAATGCTAGCACTTCGTCAATGTGCTTAGTTCCTGTTAACAGCATTAGTAGTCTATCTAAACCGATGGCAACACCCGAACATTCTGGAAGACCGTGTTCTAATGATTTGATTAACCGCTTGTCGAGCGTCGGGGTCGGTAGGTTCCTTTTTCTTCGTTGATGTAAATCATGACGAAACCGTTGCTCTTGTTCTATGGCGTCTGTCAACTCACAATAACCATTGCCCAATTCAATACCGTTGATAAAAACTTCGAACCTTTCTGCAATATCTGTCTCGCCTGGTTTTAACCGTGCTAACGAAGCATGACACATCGGGTAGTCAAAAATGAAAGTTAATCGATCTTTCCCTAAATGTGGTTGAACAAGTTGACTAAAAAGAAAATCCAACCAATCTGAAACTTCGTCGCGACATAAGTCTACAGCTCCATCCAAGCTATGTATTTTTGCAACCTGGATAAAATCCGAAACTGAAGCGCTAGGAACATCAAGCTCCGTGTATTTCGAAAACGCTTCAAAATAACTGATATGTTCTGATGCTGAGAGCGTTACTTGCGAGTGAGCGAATAATCCAAGTATCAATTCCTCAATCTCTTTCATTAATTGGTTGAGATCAAAACCGACTCGATACCATTCCAATATCGTAAATTCGGGATTATGCAATCGCCCACACTCGTGATTTCGAAAAGCTTTGCATATTTGATAGATTGAACCAATGCCCCGCGCGAGGAGGCGTTTCATTGCAAATTCAGGGGAAGTTTGAAAAAAAAAAGTCCCATCGGATGTGTCGGGAGAACCTGCATATTTCGTCGAAAAAAAATTTAATTGGGGCTCAGTGCCTGTCGTTTGGCCCAAAATGGGCGTTTCCACTTCTAGGACATTTCTAACTACAAAAAAATGACGAATACTGGACAACATCCATGCCCGTTTTCTTAATATACCTAATTTACAACCTGGGCCCCAATTGTCATCCGCGTCATTCTTTAACACGAGCGACATATTCTCCAGTCCTTGTATCTACTTTGATAAGCTCATCTGTGCGAACAAATAGAGGTACCCTGACTACTGCGCCGGTTTCCAGTGTTGCTGGTTTCCCACCCCCACCAGAGGTATCGCCACGGACTCCCGGATCAGTCTCCACTACTTTCAATTCGACAAAATTGGGTGGAACAGCAGAAATAGCTACGTTGTTCCACAAAATAACCGTACAAACATCCTGGTCTTTCAGCCATAGTTTTGATTCACCCACTGCATGTTCATCCGCTGAATATTGTTCGTAGGTATTTTGGTCCATAAAATGCCAAAATTCTCCATCTGTATATAGGTACTGCATTTCAGATTCAACAACATCGGCTCCTTCAACAGAATCACCCGATTTAAATGTGCGTTCTAATACACGACCATTTTTCAAGTTACGGATTCGGACGCGATTGAAGGCTTGTCCTTTTCCTGGTTTGACAAATTCATTTTCGATGATCGAACAAGGATCGCCATCAAGCATGATTTTGAGTCCGCCCTTGAATTCATTAGTATTATAGCTGGCCATTAAATCCTCAATGTATCAACAGTAAGATATAGAAATTATATAATATTCAGGCTGGGCGTTACGCAATTTTTTACGCAACAATTCAGTTTAGGGCTAATTTTTGTGAGTGTTGTGTAACAAAACGTGCCTGGAGTGCTTTAAACACTCTAAGGTTGAGAGTGTTGGTGCGACGTAAATGTGTTGCTATATATTATAGGTTGCGCATTCTTTCCTTGTGTGAAAAAAATAAGCTGTAACTAATGCCATAACGGAGTTATGCTGAATGGTCACCTTTGTGCTATTCAACAGCTATTGTGAACTTTAATCTTGAAAACAACTTAAACTGGCAGCAGCAATTGGCAGGTTCGTTTGCGAATCCTGAGGAATTATTAAAATTTCTTGATCTCGATTTATCTCATTGTACGAAAAAGAAATTAGCGAATATCGAATTTCCATTCAAAGTTACTCACAGTTTCGCATCACGCATGGCAAAGCGTGACATTCATGATCCTTTATTGGCACAAGTGCTACCTGTCACTGGTGAACTTGATTTATCCCATGGTTTTTCAACTAATCCAGTAGGAGATCTAGAAGCGACCGTATCCCCCGGTGTTTTGCACAAATACCATGGGCGCGTATTACTCATAGTTACAGCAGCGTGTGCCATTAACTGCCGTTATTGTTTTCGACGAGAATTTCCGTATCGGAATGGATCATTTAGCCCAGCTTACGAACAAATGGGCCTTGAGTATATAAGCAAAAATGCTGATATCAATGAAGTTATTTTGAGCGGCGGCGATCCCCTGATGCTGAATGATTCAAAATTAAAATCGTTGATCACAAAAATTGCAGCCATTCCACATATTATTCGTTTACGGGTTCACACCCGTTTACCAATCGTATTGCCATCTCGGATTACAGCTAAATTAATTGAGACGCTGAGCGAAACCCGATTACAAACGGTTCTAGTATTGCATACGAATCACCCAAACGAATTAGACAGAGAGATTGCCAGTGCAATTGGACAGTTAACCGATGCGAATATCCCTTTGCTCAATCAGTCTGTCTTGCTTAAAGGGGTAAACGATGATGCAACTATTTTGATCAGTTTGAGTGAGGCATTATTTGCCTTAAATGTCCTACCTTATTATCTACATCTTCTGGATAAAACAAAAGGAACTTTACACTTCGCAACTGCATTACCTAAAGCAAAATCAATTCAAAAACGACTGCGTCAAAAACTTCCAGGTTTTCTGGTTCCTAGGATGGTGTGGGAGAAGCCAGGAGAAGCTTTCAAATTACCATTGTAGTTAACACGCGTTTCTTCAAAATTGCGATTAAAGTCACGACCTGCGACTCATTTACAACATAGACTAGACTGTAATCAGCTATGTCTTCTTTCCTAACAAAATACAAAAAACCTACACAACCTAAGGTTGAGGGATCCGCACATTTAAAATTCGAAAAAACCTACGAAGTGCCTTTCGAGCTCAATGTCAAATCTGCATCTAATTGGTTACAAAATCTCCCAATCGATGCTAATCGTTCTTGGCAGATTATTATTTCAGCGATGCATGCCTTGAATGAAAAACGCTGTGATCCACTGATACGGTTAAATATCCTGGAAACTTTGAGTCCTGTTGTATTTCTTCTATCTAAAAAATTAGTAAACTACGCTTCGGTTGCTAATGTTCCGATCGCTAAAAAAAGGAAGATAAGCAGCCTTTCAGTAAAACTTCACCGTGAATTAGCAGTTGGATATTATTTGATTTCTACATCAGATTCATTTGATAGTGATTTCACTGATGACGTGCAACCAAGAATTATTTATCGGGCTATGCGGTCTTATAGCCTATCGTTGTTGCGAGCGTGCCAAATGCACGAGGCTTATTCTTCAACAGTATGGGGTAGGTTGAATCAACTATACGGAATCGCAGAAACAAGAGGGTTTACAGATATTGATCTTGACGAATCCGAAGCCCAACAGGATTTTCATACCTCTATTGATTCTCTCTTTAAAGTCATAGTTTTATTCACCATCATAAACCCCTATCGATTTACCCAGCAGGAAATGTCCGATATTTTCGAGCTGTTGGAACAAACAACGGACAACGTCCATTTGTCCAGCAATAAATATGAGCAGGGTTATCTAGCATCGGTTTTTGTTGAATTACATAGTAATAATCCACCAGCCCTTGTAGGTCAATCGAGCCACGATGAGAAAAATCGGTATTTTTTTACCTGGAAATTTGAGCATTATTTAACCCATGTGGATGGAAAGCAGACATCGTGGCAGAAATTATCTAACTATCGTCCTAAACTAATCCCCCGTTTTGGGGACTTTTCTTGCCTAGAACTTTCCGGTAAGAGAAAGCGTCAACAAATGTTTCAGGGGTTTAAGGGTATTTTCTCGTTTCTGCGCACATATCAGCCTCGGTTCGGTGTGGTTCCAGAAAATAAACCACAGCATAAAGATTGGTTGAAAATTCCAGATTTTGATTTAATTCCATTGGAAAATACCAGTTATATCTGTAGTAGCGGACAAGCTTTGCAGCCAGTTACGAATGCAAAGCTTCAAACCCTTTCAGAAGGGCAAAATGGAGATGGCCAGGATCAATCAAATTTCGAGTTCAAGGGTGTCAATTGTTTTACCGTATCAACGAACCTTGAAGGATTTTTCATAATAGAGATCCATATAACATTGGAAATTGGCCAAATTGTCGCATTTTCATCACCAGGAGAACCGGTGCAAATAGGTTCTATCCGGTGGAGGCAGAATTCTGGCCAAGAAGAACAATTACAGTATGTGGTTGAGCGACTTGCAACCGATGTTAATCCGATAATCGCGTCATTTAAATCAGACTCACGGGTGAGTGTTATCTTTGGGGAAAACAACTCGAAAGGAGTTCATGGGACAAGCATTTTTTTGCCTCCAGCAAAATATCGCTGCGGCACAACTTTTTTTGAACAAAATGACCCAAAAAAAACAAAATATCAAATTACAAAATTGAGGGAATTCAATCATATGTTCTGTCAATACTCTATTATTGAATACGCAGAATAAACTCTAAAGAGTTGTCTGCGGTATAATCTCTAATTCTTTTCTCGTGAGAATTTAGATGATCGAAGCGCCCGATATGTCTTCAAAATTGAAGCAAGACATAGAAAAATGTATTCCCGATGCAGTGGTTAAGGTGGTTCCCGGAAACGGTCGCCACTATGAGATTTCTGTTGTTTCGGCTTCTTTTGCCGGATTACCCCTGGTAAAACAACAGCAGCGAGTGTATGCAGCCATCACACACCTAATGGGTGGGGATGATGCACCAGTTCATGCTATTGACCGTTTACAAACTTATAGCTCTTGATCGTAACACGTTGACGATTCTTGATTCAGGTATGATCCAGCCAGTTCGGTCACTTTTAGCGTCGCCACCAGTTGATAGACTGCGTCGTCGACTGCACGATTTACGCATTTCAGTAACTGACCGTTGTAATTTCCGTTGTCCCTATTGCATGCCTAAAGAGGTTTTTGGACGAGATTGGGCATTTTTGCCGCGAAAGGATTTACTAAGTTTTGAGGAAGTCGAACGGATAACTCGGATTTTCGTCGATCATGGTGTGGAAAAAATTCGCATAACTGGAGGTGAGCCGCTACTGCGCCATGGTTTGGAGCGGTTGATTGAAATGTTGGCGTCCATCAATGGCCTTCGTGACATTACTTTAACTACCAACGGTACGTTACTAGCTAAGAAGGCGCAAAGCCTAAAAGATGCCGGATTACGTCGGGTAACGGTAAGTTTGGATGCATTGGACGACATTGTGTTTCGTCGCATGAACGACATTAATTTTCCGGTTGCGCATATCTTGGAAGGAATTGAAACTGCTCGTTCGGTTGGCCTAGTACCTCTAAAAATTAACATGGTAGTGAAGCGCGGTGTAAACGAACAAAATGTGGTGGAAATGGCTGGTTATTTTCGCCATAGTGGTTGCATTGTGCGTTTTATCGAATATATGGACGTTGGCCATAGTAATGGCTGGGACATGACCGAAGTCGTTCCAGCAACTGAAATCACCAAGCTTGTTGCAAATCAATGGCCGCTGGAAATGGTTTCGCCGAATTATTCCGGCGAAGTAGCTCGACGATACCGCTATGCTGATGGCGCTGGTGAAATTGGCGTTATAGCATCGGTTACCGAGCCCTTTTGTGGAGGGTGTACCCGTGCGCGAATTACGGCCGATGGCCAATTCTATACATGCTTATTCGCCACAAATGGCAAAGATCTGCGCGAAATTTTGCGGCGGGGGGATAGTGATGCTGATCTAAGCACCTTTATTGGCTCCGTTTGGCGCGACCGCGGGGATCGTTATTCTGAATTACGTAGTTCCGATACCGCCAATTTAGCTAAGATTGAGATGTCCCGTGTTGGTGGATAACCCTCAGCAAACATATCGATTTCGCCCAAAAATTTTATCAAAGTAATATTTCTGCCGATGACCGAAACACGAATTTTGAACAACACTCTAGAATATACAGAAGCAGTTGCTGCACGTACCGCAAGTATATATCAACGTGTTGAGCGCTTTATCCCGCGAATGGAATGGATGGTACATGCACCTTATATTGATGCCATCAATCGTTTAAAACACGAGCGCAACGCTATCATATTGGCACATAATTACCAAACTCCTGAAATTTTTCACGGTGTTGCCGATATCGTTGGCGACTCACTTGCGTTGGCGCGTGAGGCGGGCACGTCCAATGCCGACACTATCGTGCTTTGTGGTGTGCATTTTATGGCAGAAACCGCGAAACTTTTGAACCCCAATCGCCGTGTACTAATTCCCGACACCGATGCCGGTTGTTCACTTGCTGCTTCAATAACTGGCAAGGATGTCAAATTACTCAAACAGCGATATCCTGGTGTTCCGATAGTGGCATACGTTAACACCTCGGCGGATGTCAAAGCTGAGGTGGACATTTGTTGCACATCTAGTAATGCTTTGGCCGTTGTTGAATCGCTTAATAGCGATCGGGTCATAATGTTACCGGACGAATACCTTGCCCAAAATGTAGCGGCTGAAACGGACGTCGAAATAATAATATGGAAAGGACGTTGTGAGGTTCATGAACGCTTTAGTGCCAGAGATATTTCAGATTTTCGGGCTGGTAATCCTGGTGTTACAGTGCTGGCACATCCCGAGTGCCCGCCGGAAGTGGTGGCAGTATCGGATTTTACGGGTTCTACCGCTGGGATGATCGACTTTGTTGGCCGAGAACACCCGTCCAGTGTGGTTTTGGTGACCGAATGTTCCATGTCAGATAATGTTGCCGTACAGTACCCTGAAATAAATTTCGTTCGACCCTGTAATCTTTGTCCACACATGAAGAGAATCACCTTACCAAAGATTCTAAAGGCCTTGGAAACACTGACTCCAGAAGTTGAAATAGACATGGGGCTGGCAGATAATGCGCGGCTTTCAGTCGAACGGATGTTGGCACTTTCCACCGGAGATAAAGAAAGTCACTATTTACATCATTAATTTGCAAGAAAAGATCGTTTGGTAATCCGATGGACGACGGTTTTTCTTACCTAAATGAGCAGAGCAGTTGCTGTATAGATGATTCCTGTTTTGGTAGCTATTCATTTTACCGCTTTTTTGTTTAGTAACTGTGTCAAAGATGCTCATTTACTTGCGTACACCGCGCGTTCTTTTCCCGTTCCGGAATAAAAATAGCGGCAATCTTAAGAGCTACCAACATGTTTCCCTTAGCTTCCTATTCAATATCGCCAACTATAAAGTACCCCGATGACTGGCCATGCGCACTCCAACGCCCTGGAGGCGCTGACATTCGATAATCGTTTTACGCGGGAGTTGCCGGCTGATTCCGAAATGGGCAATTCCCGTCGTCAGGTATTACAGTCCTGTTATTCGCGAGTTTCACCTACAAAAGTCATTCATCCAGAGTTAGTTTCCTACGCTTGGGAAGTTGCTGAGAAGTTGGGCTTGGATGGAAATGTGTGTGAATCACACGATTTTACGCAAGTGTTTGCTGGCAATCGGATACTGGCAAATATGGAGCCTTACGCAACTTGTTATGGTGGCCATCAATTTGGTAACTGGGCTGGGCAGTTGGGTGATGGTCGTGCGATTAACCTGGGCGAAATCGTTAACTCTCAAGGACAGCGGTGGGCGCTACAATTAAAAGGCGCTGGCCTCACGCCCTATTCACGCACAGCGGATGGATTGGCTGTACTCCGCTCATCAGTGCGCGAATTTCTGTGCAGTGAGGCTATGCATCA
>CAZZET010000014.1:0-54691 GCA_964653275.1 uncultured Methylococcales bacterium | reverse complement strand
GTTTGATTAAACGTACGTTTTATCAAACTAATGATGAAGATCTCTGTAGTCCACATCGTTAAAGGCCTTTGGCTTATTTGCACATAAAGTGGGTCGAAACGGATGTTTGCGGGCTGCTGGCAAATAATCTGGGTCCATTGTCACTTAATGTGGGTTCAGAGTGTGGGATATTGTCATTTATTGTGAGCCGAAAAAAGCGATGTTTGCAGGTCCTGCGATTTATATTTGCAAGCCGCTACATCTATCTCTTTAAATCCCGCAAGAATGAAGACCAGTCAGGATGGAAAATAAAACCGGCCAAATACATTAACCGTAAGATTATCGAAGAGTGCTGGGATGATATCCTGCGCTTGCTTGTCACCATCAAGCAGAAAGAGACCACGGCGTCCGACATATTCCGACGCCTGAATTCATACTCCAAACAACACCGGCTTTATCAGGGCCTGAAAGCCTTTGGTCAGATCATCAAATCGCAGTTTATTCTACGTTACCTCGATGATGTGGAATTACGCCAGGCCATCGAAAGTCAACTTAACAAGGTCGAATTGGCCAATCGCTTCACTCGTGCTGTTGCTGTGGGAAATCCAAGAGAGTTTACGCAAGGAGATAAGGAAGAACAGGAAATTGTCGAAGCCTGCAACTGACTCATCAAGAATTCCATTATCTGCTGGAATTATCTATTTCTGTCGAAAAAACTTGAACGCATGAATGAGAACACCCAAATAGATAGGCTGTTATCTGCCATATCGAGCCATTCTCCTATGTCCTGGGCACATATCAATCTTTTGGGAGAATACGATTTCTCGGATGAAAAACTGAAAGATTCTGTCGGTATTCAACACCCAAAAACTGTGGTTTGATAACACCTTAAAAATGGAAGTCGTAAAATCAGCTTAATCGAGCGGTGATAGCCGCTTTCCCAAAATTCCTACACAACATTTGGTACCTTTACGGGATTCAACCCGTCGGTCATCCATGATTTCCATCATATCGTTTCGTTGTGCTGCTTTTAAGGGTTCAAGTCCCCAATCATCTATGATCAGGCAATCCAGTTTGGCTAATGATTGTAGAGCCTTACTATAACGACCGTCCGCTTTTGCTTGTGTCAGTTCCAGCATTAATCGTGTGAGTCGATAATATTTAATGCTGTAGCCTTTTAGGCAGGCGGTATGTCCCATGGCACAGGCAATGAATGTTTTTCCACTGCCACACGGCTCTCAACCGGACGGCCGTTACAGCGACATGACAAATTCCTATGTCGCGTTACGTACCTTTATGTAAGATGACCCAACATAGGGCGCTTCTGGAGAATAGGGACCATCGCAGGGATAATTAGTTTTCCCCACAGGTAGTTCGAGTCCTCTATTTTCTTGCGATCTCCCACATGAATTCTACCTGGGTTTTAGTAATGTTACTTTAATAATCAGTCCAAATTTCGGGTGATCAAAATAGTGGGTTTCCCCTAACAAAATCCGTCGACGTTCTTTGAGATGATAAATCGTTTCGGAGGTATTATCCTCCAGATTGGTTTTAACATTGTCGAGGAACGATATTTCATTGGAGTCCATTTTATCCGTGATATTAAAATCAACCGACACGTGCAGATAGTGTCCCCGCTGCAACCGCACAAAACCATTGATGTTATTCTCAAAAACATGGACAGTTTGGCCGAATCGATTTTTTTTAACCGGTTCGATCCAAGCTAATCGAATTTTTGGAATATACTCGCTGGATTGACCCAATTTATGGTACAAAGAAGTCAATTCTGCATGCCGCGAAGAAACTGTCGCATAGGGAACTAGTTGGGTTGGAAGTGGGTCAAGATCAACCCCGATTGTCTTCAGTTCAACAAAAGTGTCAGGTGATTCAACTAGAGTATCCTGATGCTCAAAATTCTCACTAGAAGGCCATTCATGCCCGAAAACGATGAGTTCGACCTTATACCAGTTTTCATCACCATCTTCGGTGTATGCTCCGATTGGAAACAGGCACCCAAGAATAAAAAGCCAAAACATTAAGTTATGAGTAAGAAAATTTTTCCATTTATTCATTATATTACTACCTGTTTCCGGGTTATTATTCACTGACGTATTGAGTCAGAAGGATGAGGGCTTAAATTGTCTAGCAATTCAGAAATAAAGGTGATTTTTTTTGGTGCCGAGTCGGTCTGATATTGAAATCGTAATTTATCTGGACCATCCATTTGAATCTGTTCAGAACGGGATTGAATCAATTCAATAATCCTTGTAGGATCGATGTCAGGCTCGGAATTAAAAATAATTCGTCCAGAGGTCGGCCCAGAATCGATTTTCTTAATCCCCAGTTTAGATGCCTTTAATTTTATTTCCGTGGTTCCAAAGAGATTTTTCCCAGCCTCCGGTAGCAAGCCGAAACGATCGATCATTTCAACTTGCAAATCTCGAAGTTCATCGTGATTTTGGGCAGTAGCTATGCGTTTGTAAAACACCAAGCGGGTATGGACATCCGGTAGATAATCATCCGGTATCAATGAGGCAAGCCGTAAATCCACCTCAGGCCCATTATCTAAAGGCACGTACATTTCCGCTTGTTTTCCGGATTTTAATGTGGCAACCGCCCTCTCTAATAATTCCGTATAAAGGGTAAATCCGATTTCTTGAATTTGCCCACTTTGCTCGCCTCCTAGAAGCTCTCCGGCACCTCGAATTTCCATATCATGGGAAGACAGCATGAATCCTGCTCCCAAATCGCCTGAAGCTTCGATAGCCTCTAGGCGCTTGACCGCATCGCGCGTTATCAGTTTTTTAGGGGGAACAATAAGATAGGCGTAGGCACGGTGGTGAGAGCGCCCTACCCTCCCACGCAATTGATGGAGTTGGGCCAAACCCAATTTATCTGCCCGATTAATTACAATAGTATTCGCTGTGGGGATATCGATGCCACTTTCGATAATCGTCGAACAAATCAAAAGATTAAACCGCTGATGATAGAAATCAAGCATTATTTGCTCTAGTCCCTTTTCAGGCATTTGCCCGTGAGCAACGGCGATACGCGCCTGAGGCAATAACTTGCCGAGACTTCGTGCCATTCGGTCCATGGATTTAACTTCATTGTGCAAAAAAAATACCTGACCCCCACGATGAATTTCCCGTAAGCATGCTTCCTGGACTAAAGCATCGCTCCATTCTGAAATAAAAGTCTTGATTGCATGGCGGTTAAGCGGAGGGCTAGCGATAATCGATATCGCTCGAAGACCTGACATCGCCATGTTTAATGTGCGAGGAATTGGAGTTGCAGTTAGCGTTAGTAAATCGACCTCACTCCTCAACTTTTTGAAATGCTCTTTATGGCGAACGCCAAAGCGATGTTCCTCATCGATTATGACTAATCCTAAACTCCTATATACAAGCTCTTTTTGTATAAGTTTGTGGGTACCGATCAAGATGTCAACTTGTCCTTCCGACACAGCATCGATTATCTCATCCTGTTTTTTTTTGGAGACAAATCGGGAAAGCACTTCAATTCGTACCGGCCAATCGGCAAAACGATCACAAAAGTTTTGCCCATGTTGTTGTGCTAACAACGTAGTAGGCACTAGGATAGCGACTTGCTGATTGTTCTGTACCGCAAGGAAAGCGGCTCGCATCGCAACCTCGGTTTTACCAAAGCCCACGTCACCACAAATAACTCTATCCATGGGTTGAGAAATCACCATATCCGCAATCACTTGTTCGATTGCTACTTCTTGGTCCGGAGTTTCTTCAAAGGGAAACGCTGAAGCGAAAGCCTGATACTCTTTTTGGTCAATCTCAAACGCACTTCCTTTTTTAGCGGCACGTTTCGCACTGATATCCAAAAGTTCCGCAGCGACATCCCATACTCGTTCCAAAGCTTTTCGTTTTGCTTTAGCCCATTTATCTCCACCAAGCTTGTGCAAGGGAACTGCATCTGAATTAGCACCACTATAACGTCCAATCAAATGCAATGCGGACACGGGAACGTACAATTTATCCTGATCGGCGTATTCCAAAGTTAAAAATTCGGTTTCAAGACCCCCAATGTCGAGTTTTTGGAGCCCCTTGTATCGACCTACACCGTGATCTTGATGGACAACTGGCGAATCAACACTTAACTCGTTTAAGTTATTGACGATATTCTCCATATCTCGACTGGACGATCGTCGACGCCGCCGCCTCTGTTTTGCTCTTTCACCGGTCAACTGACTTTCAGTGATAATAGCAATAGCCGGATCTTCCAATACTAGCCCTTGATCCATAGGAGCTACGATGATACATGGCGACGTTTCACACCTATGAAATTCTTTCCAAGAAGCAATGTTTTTAGGATGAAAACCAAATCTACTTAGGTTTTCTATCATCATTTCTCTATGACCCGCAGACTCCGCAACAAAAAGAACCTTGCCGGTAAAATCGTTAATGAAATTGGTTAATACTTCGGATGGGTTTTGCTGATTGGTTTGAAGTGACAAATCCGGTAATATTTGTGTGGCATAAGATACTACTAGCCCCTTTGGCGATTCGATAGACCGACCGTCAGTTACAATATAAATTTGCGGTACATTTTCAAATCGACACTTTAATTCTTCGGGCTTTAAAAATATTTCCTCTGGACTAAGCAATGGTCGATCAGTATCGTGTCGACGTTGTTCAAATATTCGTTCTACTTCCTGATAAAATTTATCGACATAATCCAGTGTGGAGTCCGATGAAACGACGACGACATTATTAGGAAGATAATCAAAAAGTGTCTCCGTAGAATTGACAAACAACGGAAGATAATACTCAATTCCACCCAAAGGAATACCTTTGCTTACGTCCAGATAAAGTGGATTCCGCTCCGACGCCTTAGGAAATCGAGTTCTAAACTCACGACGAAAGCATCTAATCGCCTCGTCGCAAAAAGGGAACTCCCGTGCAGGAAACAGATTGATATTTTCCACTTTTTTCACAGAACGTTGAGTCTCTGGATCAAATGTTCGAATTGATTCAACTTCATCGTCAAAAAGCTCTATTCGGAAAGGAATCGAACTTCCCATCGGAAACAAATCGATAATCGACCCTCGGATTGTAAATTCACCGTGTTGATAAACTTGGGAGACACATTGATAGCCAGATTGTTCAAGTTGGAGCCGAGTACTGTCCAGATTAATACGGGTTCCTTCCTCAATAGCAAAACTATTAGCTAAAATATGCTGCCGTGGCGCAAGCCTATGCATTAATGCGCCGATCGAAACAACCAGTACACCATGATTGATTTGGGGTAAACGCACTAAAGTACGCAAACGCTCGGAAACAATCTCCGGTAACGGTGAGAACACGTCATAAGGTAAAGTTTCCCAATCAGGAAAATGCAAAATTGGAATCGCTGTAGAATCTATGAAGACTTCCAATTCATGCTCCAATCTTAGTGCGGTTTGGTAATCTTTCGAAATCACCACCCAAAGATGTTTACCGTTTTGAACAGCTGTAGCTAAAGCTAATGCATCAGCACAACCGTGTAATTGATCCCAAACAACGATCGGAGAATCGATAGAGGGTAGAACAGGATTTGTAGGTGACGCTTTGAAATCTGGTTGTGCAACTGTTTGCATAAAAAGGCGATCAGGGGCTTCTCAATATTGAATGGTATAATTAATTGTCCCATAGAATGGACATCGTGTGTATCCTATTCATCCTAAATGTGCTTATTAGATTTAAGATCTTAAACTAGTAAACTTTTCTAAATGGAAATATATCCTGACTACTTTTAATTACCAAAAACAATGTTAGTATTAACCAAGTTATTTCTAATCAAAATTAGAATCTACTACAAATTTTATTAGAAACCCGGTATTATTAGTTATCCTTTAAACTAGTTTTTCAAAAACAAAGAATATGGCTAAAGATTACAGCGGATTATCTGAAGAAGAATTAAAAGAAATGATAAAAACTGCGGAAGTAGTGCTGCAGAGTAAAGAAGAGGAAAGAAAACAACAAGTCATTTCCCAAATTAACGAATTGGCAACATCGATTAACCTCAAAGTAGAACTCGTCGATCCACAAAAAAGGCAATCGTCCAGAAAAGGTATTAAAGTCGCTGCAAAATACCAAAATCCAGAAAATCCGTCGCAAAAATGGACCGGACGAGGCATGAAACCAAAATGGTTAAAAGCTTTATTAAGCCAAGGTGGTAAACTGGAACAATACCAGATTTAAATAGAGTATCTTGGGGATTTAATTTGGCGAGATAGGTACTGTTAATCGGATTCAATCCAGTGTTTAAATACTTTCTGACAACGTCAACATTTCTGATGCATGGGCAAGGGTTTGCTCAGTTATGTTGACGCCCCCTATCATTCGAGCTATTTCATGTCGCCTTTCTTCAGAGGATAAGAGCCGAACGCGGGAATGTGTGGTAGATTTTTTGCTGGACTTTTCAACTAGCAGGTGCTGCTGTGCCTGAGCAGCAACTTGTGCTAAGTGTGTGACACAAAAAACCTGTTTACGTTTGCCCAGTGATCGTAATCTCTGTCCAACGATTTCAGCCACCGCACCACCAATTCCGGAATCAACTTCGTCAAAAATCATCGTTGGAGTAATTTTTGCGTTCATCGCCACGACTTGAATCGCCAAACTGATTCTAGATAGCTCCCCTCCAGAAGCAATTTTACCAATTGCTTTAGGCGTTAAACCAGGGTTGGAGGACACTCTAAATTCGACCTTGTCAAAGCCATCTGGTTTTAGTACACCTTCATTCAGAGAACTCACTCCGATAATAAATTCTCCCTGGGGCATTCCTAACTCTTTGATGATTTTTGAAATCTTTTTCTGAAAAATTTGTGCGCCATGATTTCTTCGTCTAGAAAGTTTGTGCGCGAGCCTTTTGTAATTTGTCTCTAAAGACGCTATTTCTTTTACCAACTCCGTTATCTGCTCCGTGCCTGTTTGTAAACAATGCTTCTCCTCCCGAAGGCCACTAAGAATTTGTAGCAAATCCTCTGGTGTCGTTTGATGTTTTTTCGCAAGACCATGGATCACACCCAACCAATCTTCCAGCCATTCCAATCGTTTTGGATCGGATTCGAGCGCATCCAAACGACGACGAATAATTTGTGTTGATTCCTGTACTTGAATCAAAGCCTCGCCAAGCATAACCGACACTTCATTAAATTCAGATGATAGCTCACCTAGATCGTCCATTGCGTTAATTGATTGCTCAAGCATTACATTCACCGAATGCTGCTCGTCTTCGTATAGTTGTTGTAGTTGATGTTGACCCAAACTCAGAATCTTACCTAGATTTGCCTGACAAATATGTTCTTTAAGTAGCTCTACATAGTTTTGGGATTCGATTCCACTTCGTTCCAGCTCGGCAATCTGATGGTCCAACAAATCCTCCTTCATATTCCTATTTTCAGCTTTCTGAAGTCGATCATCCAGATCTGTTTTTGCGCTTCGCCACTGACTATGTAGTTGTCGAAGTTCCTCTAGAATTAAGTTATTTTCCGACAATTCATCTAACAATTGGCGTTGCTGGACGCTTTGTAACAGCTTTAAATGAGCATGCTGACCATGAATTTCAATCAACGAAGACCCTAATTCCTGTAACGATTGCAAAGTAACTGGTCGATTGTTTACGAAGGCTCTAGAACGTCCATCATCGCTCAAAACTCTTCGGATTAAACAGTTTCGCCCTTCTTCAAGTTCGTTTTTGGTTAACCACTGTTTTGCCTCTGAGGCATCATTGATGTCAAATTCAAGATTAATTTCAGCCTTTTTACAACCCGATCGAATATAACCGGGATCCGCTCGATTTCCTAATGCAAGACCCAGAGCTGTCAAAAGAATCGATTTACCAGCACCAGTTTCACCCGTCAGAACCGTGAGACCATCGTGAAAATCTAAATCCAAAATCTGAACTACTGCAAGGTCTCTGATATTCAATGAACACAACATAACAATCCTAAGTTTTTCACTAATCGTCGAGGAAAAATAATTCTAGGGTAATGAATATTTGAAAAATCGAAAATTTAATGGTACCCCCCACTCCAATTTAATTTTGCACGTAGTATCTCAAAAAAATCGTAACCCGCTGGATGGAGGATTTTCACAGTTTTTGTGGCTTTTTCAATACTGATTCTATCGGTTTTTTCAATTCCCGAAATCAATATATCATCACAACTTACTTGTGTGCTGATCGGGTTTTTTTGGGTAAAGGCGATTTCAACTTGGCTATTTCCATCAACCACAATGGGACGATTGCTTAAGGTATGAGGATTTATCGGGACTAAAACAATAGCGTTCAAAGACGGATACAGAATCGGTCCCCCACCAGAAAGAGCATAAGCGGTGGAACCCGTAGGAGTTGAAACAATTAAGCCGTCTGATCGCTGGGAATTGAGGTACACACCATTAATAAAAGTATCAAATTCGACCATACCTGTTGTTGCCCAACGTTGGATAACCACTTCATTTAACGCAAACTGTTCCCGAACTAGCCGGTCGCTTCGATATATTTTTGCCTCCAATAAAAATCTTTCTTCCGCTACAAATGCACCACTTAAAATCTGTTCAAGCTTGGTTAGAATTTCGGTCGATGATATATCCACTAAAAACCCCAAACGCCCCATATTGACACCAACCAAAGGCACATCGTGCGCGGCAAGAGTCCGTGCCGCTGTCAACAATGTTCCATCACCACCTATGGTAATCGCCAAATCACATCGTTCACCTAGTTCAGACAGTTCACAAGATTGGAGTTTTATATCCTTAATGAGAGAAATAAAGCGCGACTCTACGAATACTTTATAATCGCGCGCGACCAGGAAATCATGCAACGTCAACAGGGTATCAGTAACACAATCTTCTGGCTTACCAATTAAGCCTATGGTTTTAACGAGCATGGATTATTTCATCTAATTTTATGCTGTGGATCAATCACAATAAATCTCGGAACCATTGAGGTTTATTTAAATACTTTGCACGAAAACGCATTGTCTTCTACCCATAATCGAGGAGACAGATGGTACTATAGTTAAGTGGCATTCAGAAGTATTCGAATTGTAGAAACTAATCCAATGTACTTAAGTACCTGCCAATCATTGATTTAATTATTAAAATTCCTTTATCTACTGCATCAGGGTTTTCTATGAACAAGCACTGGATTTTGTGCGATTCTTTTAAGAATTCTGAGTTCAAAAAATATTTCTCTTCACTCGATGCTGTATTCGCTCAAAATGGGGAGGTTGTCAGTGTCGATCCAATAAGTTCGGTTAAGAAGGTTTCTATTAACGATCGATATTTTTATGTTAAGACATACACAGCAGGAGGGAAGAAACTCAGACGCTATATTGGTCGAAGCCGTGTCCGAGCTGAATGGGAAAACCTAAAGTTATTTCAGACCTTAGAAATACCAACCGCTAAACTGGTGGGGTACGGTGAAGAAATCAAA
Source organism: uncultured Methylococcales bacterium (assembly GCA_964653275.1). Lineage (GTDB taxonomy): Bacteria > Pseudomonadota > Gammaproteobacteria > Methylococcales. Next base: position 45,262 of record CAZZET010000014.1, on the reverse strand, counting down.
TTTGGAGTTTTTCAACGCGGCGCCCTGATCACTGAAGCAGTCCCAAATACAGAGAATCTTGAGCAGCATGTAAAACACCATCCCCATTTAGCTAGAAATAGGCGATGGATGTCTGAAATCATTAAACAAGTAGCCCACCACACCAAATTGATGCATGAAAGCCGATTTACGCACAACGACTTGAACTGGCGAAATATTCTGGTCACCACATGTAGGCACCCGAAGGTCTTTTTCATAGATTGCCCTTCTGGAAAGATCTCGAACCCACCATTTTTGGCACGACGAATCACGAAGGACCTTGCCCACCTTGATAAGATAGCTCGAAAAGTGCTCCCTAAGGTCCTACAACTTAAATTTTATCAAGACTACACCGGACGTGCACGATTGTCGTCCAAAGATAAAAGATATATTCGAAAGATTACAAATTTTCACAACAAACATCGCGCCCGAAAACAGCGGCGCTTATTTATTGATGACGGTTCATGACAGTTTATATTTTTCCACTATTTTCTATTTTAATATTATGCCTATCTAATTGGACTCTGTCCTATGCGGGAAATCCTTATAGTAGATACAAAAAGATTACCGAACGAATTTCACTACCTAAAGGTTTTAAGATAGAAATCTATTCCGACAACGTTCCAAGTGCTAGGTCGTTGACCTTAGGTGATAATGGAACGGTTTATGTCGGTAGCCGCAATGGTGGAAAAATATACGCTCTACCGGACAAAGACAAGGACGGTAAACCCGATGAAACTATCGTGGTTACCCAAGGCTTAACGATGCCAATTGGCGTTGCTTTCTTAAAGGGTGATTTGTTCGTCTCAGAAGTTTCACGAATCATTGTCCTTAGGAAGGTAGCTCGTTACCTTCATACAACACCAAAAGTGGAAGTGGTATACGATTGGTTTCCCAAAGACCTGCATCATGGTGCAAAATATCTACGAGTCGGCCCAGACGGCAAACTGTATACGCCGGTTGGTGCCCCGTGCAATATTTGCAAACCCAAAAAAGAAATCTACGCCACTATAACCCGATTAAACCCCGATGGAAGTGGGTTTGAAATCTTTGCTAAAGGTATTCGAAACTCGGTGGGATTTGATTGGCATCCAGAGACCAACGTACTTTGGTTTACCGAAAACGGAAGAGATTGGTTAGGCGATGATATTCCACCGGACGAATTGAATTACGCCACTACCATTGGCCACCATTTTGGCTACCCCTATTGCCACGCTGGAGATATTCCTGACCCCAAATATGGAGTTTTGAAATCGTGCGAAGAGTTTACAGCGCCAGCTTGGCGATTTCCAGCACATGTCGCACCTTTAGGCGCCACATTTTATCGGGGCAAACAATTTCCTAAAGAATATCACCATCAACTTTTCGTCGCCCAACATGGCTCATGGAATCGTAGTGATCCACAAGGATACCGCATCACAATTGTTAATTTTAAAAATGGTGATCCAGTGTCTGAAAAGGTTTTCGCTAAGGGTTGGCTACAAAAAAAAGGTAAAGCACTGGGTCGTCCCGTAGATATACTTGAAATGCCCGATGGCAGCTTGCTGGTATCCGATGACAAAAGGGGGGTAATTTACAAAATTACCTATATTAATTCTAGCGGTTAAAATCACTAAGCTTTCCTCTAGAATAGTACTAACGCTAAATAGTTTGTTACCTAATTTAACCTAATAGCACCCCGACTATCCACTAGTAAATCTGATCAGATATTCCTACCAGCGGTTTATAAACACATCAAATAACGACTTTATCCAGTTCATTGTATATTGAAAGGCTAATTGATACCTTCGGTCTATACGCAGGGACCCTCGTAGTTGGGTTTATAAGTGGATTGTTTCCGTTGATTAATGTGGAGCTTTTTCTTGTGATTTTATCTCCAACACTTTCGGTTTCCTCAATAGCCCCAGTAGCAATATTAGCGGCGGTATCGCAAATTTTAGCAAAATCTTTAGTCTTTTTCGCTGGACGCGGAATATTCGATCTCAGTATTAACAAGTACAAAAAAAAGATCGATGCAGTACATCAGAAATTTTTGGAATGGGGGAAAAAAACCGATTTACTCATTTTCATCAGTGCTTGGATCGGAATTCCACCGTTATACATTGTTAGCATAGTAGCCGGGATGCTGAGGCAGAGTTTTGTAGGATTTTTTTTTATTAGCCTGGTTGGACGTATTCTTCGATTCGTATTAGTCCTTTATTTTCCTCATTTGTTTCTCAAATTTTTTTGATATTTTAAAAGAAATACCGATTTTTTAATATTAAGTCCCCTAGAAAGTTGGCTAAATCTAAAATTAGCTTGTTCTCTATTTGTTCTTGATGTAGTATAAAAGAGAACTTATAGAGAACAAGCAATAATTTGATGCAAGCCTTACATAATCTCACACGAAAACAACGAGAAATATATGATTTTCTCGTGAATCAAGAACAATTTATACAAGCTCCTACTTTGGAAGAATTATGTAAACTGCTCGGCCTCAGTTCCCGTGGATCACTCCACAAACATATTCAGGCACTCATCAACGCGGGTTTGGTTGAGCCTGTTAATCGAAAACAACGAGGTATCCGCATAATCAAAGAGGTAGATGCTGTCCCAAACGAATTACCAATGCTTGGGTATATTGCGGCTGGTAAACCCATCGAAGCGATTGAGAATCCAGAATCAATTAGCGTTCCCGAAAATTTACGTGGTAGTTCTGCTTGTTTCGTACTCCAGGTGAAAGGCGAATCCATGATTGAAGACGGCATTTTAGATGGAGATTGGGTGGTCATTGAGCCCTGTAACCACGCATGCAATGGAGAGATTGTAGTCGCACTAATCGATAAACACGAAGCCACCCTTAAACATATTCTGCAATACCCTGGGAAAATCATTCTTCAACCCGCCAATCAAAATATGGCAGCTATGAACTATTCGCCGGATAGAATAGAAATTCAAGGCGTTTTAGTTGGACAAATGCGATCCTATCGCAATTACTCAAGAGGAGTACACAAATGACACATTATATCCATATGCAAGATCAGGTGAGAAATCGTATTGACGAAATCATGGAGGATACCGCAAATAATGCATCGCCTGAAGAATCTGTAGAAACAGCTGTTACGTTAGGGATTGTATTCGTTTTTTTAACGTTTGGATTAAATTGGTAAAACTAACAATAGGTTTTTTCAAAACTATTGCAAAGTGTCTCGATAGCGCAGAGAAACAAAGCGAAAGCATGATTGCACATGGGAACACTCTTGATCGTACATTTGAACTTGTACTTTACGATATACAGTAGACCCACGCCATCGAGGCCCTAGGCAACAATTCCCAGTGAGCCAACAATTAGTACGAATTCAAAAACGAAATTAGTAGAAAAACCCGGATCAATTCAGTACGTCCTCACCGGTTAGTGTGTTTAATATATACAAAATAGACCTGTCAGAAATTAACGCGGAATTATGGCGAAAATCACTGTTTCAATGGCAAAAGTAAAGTTAAATAGCTAGTTGTTTCTTACCCCGCTTCTGAATGTTGGCTCAGAAAACCTAGTTATTTCGGTTGATCAAATTTAGAAATTCTGATCGAGTAGCATATTCTTCTCTAAAAACCCCTAGCATTGCGGATGTTAGCATGACCGAGTTTTGCTTCTCGACCCCTCTCATCATCATACAAAGATGTTCTGCCTCTATTACCACCGCAACTCCAGCTGCTCCAATGGCATTTTGAATTGCATTGGCAATTTGTTTAGTCAAATTTTCCTGTATTTGTAGTCGACGTGCATACATGTCGACGATTCGCGCAATTTTGGAAAGTCCTATTACTTTTCCAGTGGGGAGGTAGCCAACATGGCATTTACCAATGAATGGAAGTAGATGATGCTCGCAAAGTGAATATAGCTCTATATCTTTAACGATTACTAAATCTTCAGCATCGGCTTCGAAAATAGCACCATTAATAACCGTATCCAGTGATTGGGTATAACCAGTATTAAGGTATTTAAAAGCTGCTGCGGCGCGTTTTGGGGTATCGACTAATCCTTCTCGGTTGATATCTTCACCCACCGACTGGATTAGTTGAGAAAACATCGCTTCTTGTTCCTTTTGATTATTAGTCATCTTCTTAATATATTCATCCTCTACTACACATTATTTTTGGGTAAACCGAACGACTCTGTTGTTTTTACCGGTTTATACAGTTTATTTATTTTATGCGGCAATTCGTGCCATAGCCTCAATTAATGGCTCAGTAGAGGCGTGTTTTTTAAATGTATTATCACTCAAATAGCTTCGCCAACGGCGCGCGCCTTTAGCGGCGTGATAGATACCAAAAATATGGCGGGTAATTTGGTGAAGTCTCACGCCCGCATTGAGCTGTTTTTGTACATAAGGCAAATAGGCATTTAGAATTTGTTGTCTTGACAAGATTGGATGGTTATCATTAAAAATTCTTCGGTCTATTTGTGACAAAAAATAGGGATTTTGATAAGCTTCCCGCCCGATCATCACCCCATCAACCTTCAAAAGATGGTCTTCAACTTGATCCATGTCCTTAATCCCACCGTTGATAATAATGCTCAACTGAGGAAAGTCATTTTTAATTTGGTAGACAAAATCGTACATCAAAGGAGGAATTATTCGATTTTGTTTCGGTGAAAATCCCTTCAACCATGCTTTACGCGCATGGATAATAAATGTCTTGCACCCCGCTTTGGAAATGGATCCTACAAAATGATGCAATTGAGAGTAGCTATCGTGCTGGTCTATTCCTATCCGCGTTTTGATTGTAACTGGGATCGATACTGTTTGTTGCATTTCATACACGCACTCGGCAACCAATCTTGGATCAGCCATCAAACATGCGCCAAACCCACCATTCTTGACTCGCCCACTTGGGCATCCAATGTTAAGATTAATTTCATCATAACCTGTGTCTTCCACAATTTTTGAACAGACGGCTAAGTCTTTCGGATCATTCCCTCCAAGTTGGAAAGCCACAGGTTTTTCAAAAGGATCGAAATCAAGAAATTTCCGATGATTTCCTTTGAGTAACGCCGCTGTCACTACCATTTCGGAATACAGCAAAATGTTGCGTGAAATCAAACGTAAAAAATATCGGAAATGACGGTCAGTACAATCCATCATTGGTGCAATTGAAACCTTCCGACTTCTTTCGACCGAAGCCAACTCGGATTCTAAATGCCCCATTTAAAAACTATGAGTTTTTGTTCTCAATTAGATAGGTAGTTTTCCCTAATCTGGAATCGAGCCGTTTGATAAGGTGATAGTTTTGTATCCATAGTCCTCCAACTGCGGTAAATAACAATCCAAAGGACGCAAAGCCTACATAAACGAAGTTGTATAAGGTAGAAATTTCCTGTACGAGCGATTCTTTTTCGACAGCATGAGTAAGGTTCGTAGAAATAGACAAATCGTCTACGTGACCTCCTAGTAAAGAGGTATTATTGAGACCCACTCTGTATGCTTGACTCTTTAATATCTTGAGTTCATTTTTTAAACCTTGGATCAGAATAATGTCTTTGCGGTTTACGGTTCCAGATAGGATTTTTTGTTCGAGCGAGTGCACTTTATTTTCGATTGAACCAACCAAAAGCATTCCGAATTGGTTTTTGATGGTCTGAATGTCATTAATCATCCTATCTCGGTTTTCCTGTGTTGACGAAATATCTCCATAACCAAAAGATTGTTTATTCGCCACTAAAAGCAAAACGATTCCTACAAAAACTAATAAAAACACTATGATCAAGCCGTAGACACGTTTCTTACGGACCAAAAATTCTACGGACATTGTATTTGACATAACCCACCGGTCCATTTGGCGGTTTTGATCATAAAAATATTTGAAATCTTCCATTGTCACGCACCTTTTTTATGAGAGCGTCGCTGGCAACGAGATTCTAATTTCGGAGCGGCACCCAATTTTATATACATCAAGTTGATCGCGATCCATCTTCTTGAGCTTCAACCGCCTAATGGTATCAAACAACAGCTCGCGCGCGATACTTTAATTGTTGTTTTGCTATTCTCCTTGCAGGACATTTGACAGAGTTTCTCGAGTCATTGTGACAAACCACGGTATGCTCCACACTTATTGTACCAACAACATAATCTTTAAAAAAATACTAACAATGGGTTTTTGTAATTTACAAGTTTTTAACTCGTTGCTGAAGGCAAGCATGAGACATTAAGAGTTTCATTTCTCGAACTGCCGTATCCAGACCGGTGATTGCAGCACGGGCGATAATCGAATGGCCAATATTTAGCTCTACAATTTTTGGTATTCTGCAGATATTTTCAACATTATGGTAATTTAAGCCATGCCCGGCATTGACTTGTAAACCAGCCTCATTTGCATATTTTGTAGAGCTCGATATTCGTTCTAATTCCTCCTGTTGCTTGTCTGATGATTGTCTTTCTGCGTAAAACCCTGTATGTAATTCTATTGTTGGCGCACCTGTTTCCCTTGCGGCATCAATTTGTTTGGCATCAGGATCAATAAACAGAGATACAGAACAATCCACATTACCCAATTCATTGCAAATTGTTTTAATTTTTTCTAAATGCCTACTAACATCCAAGCCACCTTCAGTTGTTAGCTCTTCACGTTTTTCCGGAACCAAGCAACATGAATCAGGTTTGATGTTTTTGGCGATTTGAAGCATCTCATCGGTAGCCGCCATCTCCAGATTAAGCCTTGTTTGGATCATATCTCTCAATAGGCGTATGTCCCTATCTTGAATATGTCTTCGGTCTTCTCGCAAATGTGCTGTAATTCCATCAGCACCCGCTTGCTCTGCAACAAGGGCGGCCTGAACCGGTTCTGGATACAAGGTTCTGCGTGCTTGTCTTATAGTCGCAATATGGTCGATATTGACGCCCAATAAAATTGAGGATTTATCACTCATAATATTCTAGTTTCTGTTCTAAGTTGTACTCAATAATTACTTCCACCACTAGCTCTAATAAAACATTAACTAGAACACAAAACCTCTCTGATTTGGCAAGTAACACACAAACATTTCTACCCACAAAACACCAAATATTGGGGGGCAAAATGTTTAACAAGAATCCACTTAAATGAAAGAGTATAAGTTTATTTTGATGTACTCTAACTCGGTAAGCAATTATGTGCGGCTTGATATTTTGTTAGTTAATTATGGAGTGAGCAACTAGTGGGTTGTCCGAGATTACGCAACTTATTTAACGATATTCGTTCGCTTCCCAAACAATGATCGACTTATCAGTGGCTTGCCTCCCAGGTGGAAATCAATTACTCGTCGTAATAGCCGCTTTGCTTCGGATAGAGCGATTGAATCAGAAAAATCGTAATTATTCATACTAATTAAAGTCGAACCTAACACTGTATCATTTCCTGATTTTACTTCAACCGGGCCCCTCTCAATGACATAAATATAGCGCTTACCGGGATCAATCCGTCTTCCACTCCCGGTTTCATATTCTATCTGCAGACCATACCCCACCTGGCCCAACAAGACCAATTCAAAAATACGTAGCGTTTGTTCAATCGAATTACCTGATGCTAACAAACACAATGTTTGATAGTAAATCGAAAATAAATGATCGTGGGGATCATGCCGATGCAAAAAACGATTTAATAGTTCGTTTAAATAAAAGCCACAATATAAGGAACTACCAGAAAGGTGTATAAGCGGAAATACTATTTCGACATCCGTTAATGTGTATAAATCAGATTTCCCACACCAGGAAAACTTCAGAAATCGAAAGGGTTGAAGAAGGCCTGAAAATTTTGATTTTGCTTTACGAGCTCCTTTCGCTATCACAGATAATTTACCGAAATCTCGAGTATAAATCTCTAAAATTAAGCTAGTTTCCCGATAGATCTTATGGTGTAGAACGAATCCATCCTGCAACATTACTCGAACACGGTCGTTCATCACTCAACGGCCGTGGTGCTTATCGTTACCCCCCATAACCCAAGCTATTCAAGCTGCGTTCGTTATCTGACCACCCTCTTTTAACCTTAACCCATAGATCAAGAAATACCTTGGCCTCTAACATACCCTCAATATCTTCTCTAGCCTGTTGACCAACCGCCTTCAGATTTTCACCATTTCGACCGATTACAATAACTTTTTGGCCTTCACGCTCCACCAAAATTACTGCAACAATATGGATTAACGATCTTTTTTTTTCAAATCTTTCAATGATTACAGTAAGGGCATGAGGAAGTTCGTGGCATAGTCGTCGAACAAGTTTCTCTCGAATCATTTCCGACACGCGAAATTTCTCAGGTCTATCGGTAATCATATCTTCAGGAAATATCGATGAACCGTTCGGCAAAAGTTCAGTTATTTTTCTCTCCAGCACGTCCAGATTGTTACCCTTTAACGCTGAGATGGGAATCAATTCATTAAACTCAAAACGATTTTTGGCGGCATCCAAAAAGGGCAATACCAATGCTTTCGATTTTAATTGGTCCGTTTTATTAATCGCTAAAATAACAGGAGACTTAGCCTGCTTAAGTTTCTCGATGATAACTGCATCGAATTCATGCCAAGTTAGAGAATCGACCACCCAAATGATGACATCCACACCAACTAGGCTGGTATTAGCTGTACGATTTAGATACCGATTTAATGCTCGTTTTTCCTTGCCATGCATGCCAGGCGTATCGACAAAAACAATCTGTGCCTGATCAACGTTTTTTATGCCTAAGATTTGATGCCTAGTGGTTTGGGGACGTCTAGAGGTTATACTGAGTTTTTGCCCAAGGATACGATTCAGTAACGTCGATTTCCCGACATTTGGCTGCCCGATTATCGCAACAAATCCAGCTTTCATCCGTTATTCAAACACAATTTATCAATCTGCGACAACATTTTTTCAGCACCTTGTTGCTCAGCTTTTTTTCTTGAGACACCTTCGCCAACAGCCGAGTTGGTAACAATTGATACGCTACATTCCACTTCAAATATTTGGTTATGAGGTGAGCCTGTTTGATTCAAGAGGGTATAGATAGGGAGTTCTAGTCCTTTAGACTGCATCAGCTCTTGTAGTAGCGTTTTCGGGTCTTTAATTTTAGTATTTAATGTCAGACACTTAAGACGCTTAGCAAAAAGGTTCAACAACCATTTTTCACAAGTTTCAATTCCTTGGTCTTTCGAAAGAGCCCCAATAATTGCTTCAAACGCATCTGACAAAATCGAATCACGCTTAAAACCACCACTTTTCTGTTCGCCAACCCCAAGAATTAAATAATCTCCAAGGTAAAAACTGCGTGCTAAATCAGCCAAGGTTTCCTGATTTACTAAATTTGAGCGCATACGGCTAAGCACCCCTTCCTTTTCGTTAGGAAATCGATCATACAAATAGTTAGCAATCACATATCCTAGTATCGAATCACCAAGAAATTCCAATCGCTCGTTGTTGTTTGGCCCCGCACTTCGATGAGTTAAGGCTGACGACAACAGCTTCATATTCCGAAAGCCTAACCCAAGGTCTTTGGAAAGGGTATCGGGACTTTTGGTCAATTTTTTCCGACCTCGATAGTATCATCGAAATAAACTAATACATCCAGATTTCCTATGATATTTTCGGTCACTTCGTATGAGATTTGTACTTTGATCGACCTTCCTTCTTTATAGACAGAAATATCATCATTCGAAATAATATCAACATTATTAATGTTCATCCTGTCCATTAGCATTCGCTTGACTTGGTGTTTTGATTTGCTTGGAAGGCCTGCTTCTTCTTCTAATGCTGTCAAAGAGCGCTTAATCTTAAGATGTTCTAGGTAAATAGGACCAATTTTCAAGATCAATAACGAAAAAAAACCTATTAAACACAAGACCAAAACAAGGCCAATTCCAGTTAACCCGGTTTGCTTGCGGAGTGATGTTTGCATTTTAGTCTCTGTTTAATTATTAGGTTCCTGAACTATTTTAGGATCGTCCCCATTCTATCAAACCCAATACCTTGATTTTCCCAATCCCAATTCATCCAGACAAAAAACGCTTTACCTACTAAATTGGCTTCAGGAACCGTCCCCCAGAAACGGCTATCATTACTATTATCTCTGTTATCGCCCATAACGAAATATTGTCCTTCAGGAATAGAAAACTCTCTTCCTCGTGAAAACCCGGTTCCCCTAACCAAAATACTGTGTTCAACATCTTCGGCTAATTCTTCAAGCAAATGCAGGGCACCACTCATATTACTCCCCTGCCCTACACCGTTGTATCGACCAAGAGAGATCTGCTTCATCTGGATACCATTAATGTATACTTTCTTATCGTAATACCCAACCCTGTCCCCAGGGAGTCCAACTACGCGTTTAATATAATCTACGTTGGGGTTTTTAGGAAAACGAAACACAATTATATCGCCTCTGGCTGGTTTACTAACTTCGATGATTTTGGTGTTTAATACAGGTAACCGGACACCATATGCGTATTTTTGAACTAAAATAAAATCCCCGATGAGTAGGGTTGGCATCATTGAGCCCGAGGGAATGCGAAAAGGCTCTACAATAAACGACCTAAGAATCAAGACTATCAAAATGATTGGAAAAAAAGATCGCGCATATTCAACTAGTATCGGTTCCTTAATTTGTTTCTCTTCCTTGTGGTTTTGCATCAACACATAGCATCCCCATATACTACCTGTAACCACGGTTCCTATAACTAAAAAAAATGAGAAATCAAAATCCATATACTATTTTGTTTGTTAAAAAATTGGACTACGGAAGTTTTCCGGAAGGCTGAGACATTGGGAATTTTTTGTTAAGCGCTTTCTATTGCCGACACTCGATCCTTAGGTATCTTTACCAACCTTTAGGACAGCAAGAAATGCTTCTTGAGGAATATTAATCTTACCTACTTGCTTCATTCTCTTTTTCCCCGCTTTTTGTTTTTCCAACAACTTTCTTTTTCGTGAAATATCACCACCATAACACTTAGCAGTAACATTTTTCCTTAAGGCTTTGACGGTAGATCGAGCAATAATTTTCGCTCCAATCGCTGCCTGAATTGCCACTTCAAACATTTGCCTGGGAATCAATTCTTTCATTTTTTCCACTAGTTCACGTCCTTGAAAAGGACTTGTATCACGGTGAACAATAACCGACAAAGCATCAACACAATCACCATTAATCAAAACATCAAGTTTGACTAACGGAGCTACTTGAAAGCACTTGAAATCATAGTCAAATGAAGCGAATCCCCGACTAACGGATTTAAGCCGATCGAAAAAATCAAGTACAATTTCACTTAACGGCAATTCATAACTTAACGTTACTTGGTTGCCGAGATATTCAATATTTTTTTGTACCCCACGCTTCTCTATGCATAAACTAATAACACCACCCAAATGTTCCTGTGGCACAAGGATACTAGCTCGTATAATCGGTTCCCGAATCTCGTTTATTTTTCCTGAATCTGGCAGTTTAGAAGGGTTATCGACATAAATAATGTCGCCGTCTTGAGTTAATACCTGATACACCACAGACGGCGCCGTCGTTATAAGATCTAAATTGTATTCGCGCTCTAATCGTTCTTGGATAATTTCCATATGTAACATTCCAAGAAACCCGCATCGGAACCCAAACCCCAATGCGTCAGAAGACTCTGGTTCGAAATGCAGCGCTGCGTCATTGAGATTTAGTTTGTTTAATGCCTCGCGCAAATTTTCATATTGTTCCGAGTTCACTGAATACAACCCCGCGAAAACCCTAGGCTGGACTCTTTCAAAACCGGGTAAGGAATCAAAACAGGGATTGTCGGACAGGGTAATAGTATCACCAACCGGCGCACCAAAAATGTCTTTTATCCCCGCGATAATAAATCCAACTTCGCCGGCATTCAACACTTGTTTATCGAATCTTTTAGGGGTAAATACCCCAACTTTTTCTACTACGTGGGATTTTCCAGTCGACAAAATGGTGATTTTTTGTTTACTTCGAAGGTTACCATGGACAACGCGTACCAACGAAATTACGCCTAAATAACTGTCAAACCACGAATCGATTATCAACGCTTGCAATGGTTTTTCTGAATCACCTTCGGGCGGGGGAACTTTTTGAATCAATTGTTCTAAGATATCTACAATACCCTGTCCCGTTTTTGCACTGATTTGTATCGCATCGTCGGCAGAAATCCCTATAATTTCCTCAATTTCCTGGGTCACCCGATCCGGCTCGGCTGAGGGTAAATCAATTTTGTTGAGTACTGGGATGACTTCAAGTCCTTGATCTATAGCAGTGTAACAATTTGCCACGCTTTGTGCTTCTACACCTTGTGCCGCATCGACTACCAATAAAGCTCCTTCGCAAGCGGCTAAAGATCTAGACACTTCATAAGAAAAATCAACATGCCCCGGTGTATCGATAAAATTAAGCTGGTAGACTTCACCATTCTTAGCACTATAATCCAAGGTCACACTTTGAGCCTTAATGGTAATTCCACGTTCCCGTTCCAGGTCCATCGAGTCTAAAACCTGGTTTTCCATTTCACGGTCAGTTAATCCACCACAAATTTGTATAAACCGATCCGCAAGCGTCGATTTACCGTGGTCGATATGAGCTATTATTGAAAAGTTTCTAATATGCCGCAAATTAATCACGTTGCTCATTCATCTAGCTTGATCGCTAGATAAAATGGGTTGCCACGACGTTGAACGAGTACCGAAATAGATTTATTAACTGGAAGCTCGTTAATGACCTTTAGGAAATGACTTTGGCTTTCAATAATAACCCCATCTACTCTCAAAATTACATCTCCCCGCTGCATTCCACCGTCATGCCCAGGACCTGGACCAACTGACTCTATCAAAACACCATGTTCCTTAACCGCGAATCGTTCACGATTTTCTAACGTTAAATTTGATACAACCAAACCCAAACGATCTGCTGTAACTGAACTGGACTTTTCCTCTGTTAGGAGTGTTTCAGCTTGTTCGGGTAACAAGCCTATTCTGACTTTTAAAATTTTACGATGTCCTTGTCGAATGACCTTAACGTTTGTAACCGTACCGATCGAGGTCATTCCAACTAAAGGAGGTAATTCAGCTGATGTATCGATCTTTTTATTATTAAACTCAATAATTACATCACCCACTTTAAAGTCTGCCTTTTCAGCAGGGCTATCCAGCAAAACTTTAGACACCAAAGCCCCCTTTGGCGCGTCCATTCCAAAAGATTCGGCAAGTTCGCGGGTAACGTCCTGAACCTGAACGCCGAGCCATCCACGGGATACAAACCCTTGTTCTTTGAGTTGAGCGACGACATTCATCACAACATCCATGGGTATTGCGAACGATAACCCCATAAACCCGCCAGTACGACTGTAAATTTGGGAATTAATTCCGACGACTTCGCCATCCATATTAAACAATGGTCCCCCAGAATTTCCCGGATTTATCGCCACATCCGTTTGAATAAAAGGAACGTAATTATCACTTGGCAAGCTGCGTCCTTTTGCACTGACTATTCCTGCTGTCACTGTGTGATCAAAACCAAAAGGAGATCCAATAGCCAGCACCCATTCACCGACCTTCAAATCGTCGGACGAACCCAATTTAACGTCAGGTAACTCTTTCGCATCAATTTTCAACAGTGCAATATCACTACGTTTATCCGATCCGATTAGCGTGGCCACTAATTGCCGGCGATCCTGTAAGCGGACAAGAATTTCGTCGGCATCCTTAATAACATGGTGGTTGGTTAGTAGATATCCATCTTCAGAGATAATAAAACCAGACCCCAAAGAACGCGCTTCCCGAGGCTCTGGACCCCGTCCTTGTTCACCGAAAAAACGCCTTAAATATTCATCGAAAGGCGCACCATCAGGCATTGGCACACCTTCATGAAACGTTTCCCGTTCGTTTTTACTTTTTTTAACAGTACTAATGTTGACTACGGCTTCGCCATAATTTTTTACCAGCTCTGTAAAATCCGGTAAATCAGCAACGGCTATATGCGTATAAAAAAACATACAAACGGTGACGCTCGTTAAGCACCGCATTGATTTAAACATAAAACTTCTCCTAAGCCAGTGCAGTAACGGCAAGTATTTACACATGAGTATTTTAAAGTTCCGAAGTAAACGCAGGTCGGACGCGATACCAGTGAGGAAAATGGGCTATAACCCAACGATTTATCAAAAAACCCAAAGCGAGCCCTGACAACCCTGAGATAATACTAAATAGTTCCGAAAATTCAAAATTCAAGCCTTGGCTAATAGATTTCCCAATAATTGCACCAAGACACAGAGTCATAGCGGGTAGCAAATAACCTAGAGCCGAACACCAAAGCAACATAAGCTCATCAACTTCCAATAGAAACAGACCCTCTTGATTGGAGTTCGAGTTATGTATACCCTTGGGCACACGACGGTCACGCAAATTTTCTTTCTGAGCAGAAATGAAACATTGGGATTGTTTAAAACAGGAGCCACACGACGCCGACCTTTCTAGATCAAACCTCACCCATTCACCGTCAACGGATGTGCTAAAAATCTCTAATTTGGTCATTGTAAGGCATCGCGCCTAAATTCTATGCCTTTACCAATCATTTTGACAGTTTGAGCAGGGACTTCACCCATAACGGTGATTTGGTGTTTTTCTAATTGAAGACTATAGGAATTAATAGCACCCAGAACTTTTTGAAGTGGCTGCAAACCCTGATTTTCCACTTGATCCACATAAACCGAAACCGAGGCAAACCCATCACTTAAAAGGATGTGTTCAACAGGATGCTCACTACCGGGCATTTTCCTGCGCGTGTATAGAACCTGCTTAAACCCTTCAGGTGAATTTTTAAATATCCATGCATGTTGATCCGCAGGCACCCTTTCCTTATTTCTTATTTGCCAATTTAACTTTTCTATTTTTGTTTCCGCACTCAAAAGTTTCAATGGTATGGATTCCTTGACCGCAAAATTTGTAAACATCATTTGCTCAATCATTCGGCCATTTTCGTCGAAGACTTCATGTTTCAAAGGCACTTTAGATTCAATATCGATCCATATTTTCCGCCCGTATCGTAAATTATCGACTGGATCAACGCTAATTATCTGAGTTAGGCGCTGGACAACATGCTCTCTATTGCGCACTACAATTGAGTAACGTTGGTTCTCAAGTTCAAGAATTTCCGGGACATTTACCAAAAAGGATTGTTGGGATGGCTTATAATCCACAACCATAGTGCGGGAATCCGGAAAATAGCAAGTTACCTTATCCGCATCTCGGATAACCTCGCGCATTGGATCATTGAGAGACACCAGGCGCTCCTGTTCGACACCGTTTTCAACCGCATGAAACATCTTCATGGTTTCAACTTTATTATCCCGAAGATAAACTACGGTTCCCTGATAATTGAGACTGCGCATTGCATTGGTCATCAATGCTAGCCAAGCTTTCCCATTATTTGGATTTTTATCGTCAGCGACAGCTTGCGTTAACCCATGGAAAAGGATACAAATCAACAACAACTGACAGAGGGCGGCCCGCTTGAAAAAAATGAATCCAAACGAGTTGGGCCGACAAATATAATTCATCGGTTACTTACGGGTATAACTTACAACCCGAGCGTAGGGGAGCATTCCCTGCACTCCGGCCGAATAGGCGCTTTCATTATGAGTTACCAAATAATCATTAAGGCGCGAATCCAAAGCATCATCTTGGTGAACTGAGTCCAGTTTTTCGTTGGATTTTGGAATAGGTTCCACAAGGGCTATCGGTTCAATAGCATTTTGTGGTAACGATTGGGTTTGGAGATAGGTCCAAGTTAAAAAGCTCACGCCCACAATTGATGCCGCAAGTGCATAGCCCCAGTTTTTATTTTGATTCGGTCGCATTTGGGGTAGGGTTTCACGCGAAAGATGAATATCGTTCTTTATACGATCAGAAAAGTGACGGTCTACATGAATATATCTATTAGATTTTAAGGTTAAGCTAACCTTGTTATAACGATCCCAAATTTGCTTCAACTGCTCGTCTTGTTCGATCCTCTCTAGCAACGAAATGGCTTCGGCACTGTTCAACTCATTGTCAAGTAACATGGATATTTTTTCTTCAAAATTTTCGTGCATCTACTGATTACCGGTAGTCAATTAGGGGTTGAAGTTTTTTGTCGATCGCTTCTCTCGCACGAAAAATTCTCGAACGAACCGTGCCAACAGGGCAATTCATCACTTTTGCAATTTCTTCATAACTCATTCCGTCAAATTCTCTTAAAACTATTGCCACCCTAAGATTTTCAGGTAATTCATCGATCGTACAACGGATAGTTAACGCTATTTCTTCGCTTAGAAGGATACGCTCGGGTGTATCGTGACTCCTTAGACGCGACGCGCCTTCATATTGTTCCGCAACCTGTGCATCAATTTCATTTTCGGAAGATTTGCGAGCTCGTGAAACCAAATGGTTTTTAGCCGTATTAATTGCGATTCTATACAACCAAGTGTAAAAAGCGCTATCACCCCGAAATTTTGCAAGTGCTCGATAGGTTTTAATAAAGGATTCCTGAGCTACATCGAGGGCTTCACTAGGATCTTTAATATACCTACCAATAAGTTGAATAATTTTATGCTGGTATTTAAGAACGAGTATATCGAATGCTTTTTTTTCACCACTCTGGACTCGCCTGACCAATTCCTGATCAACCGATTCACTCACACGTCGTCCTTCGCTCTTCACTGCGGACTACAATTATACTAGTTGGTTTGCGTTGACGAACCGCGAAAGCTCAAAAGAGAAGTGTTTCGGGTGCTGTTCGAGAATCGATGCCGAAAAAGAGCAGAACGATTTTGAATCAAATTTTTCGATCATTTGAAACGAATAGTGAGTTTGTTTAAGTGAGAACGATCGGGAAATCCGGCCAAAAAGGTTTTCCACAGTAGATTATCTATTTTCCATCCTAATACAATTATTATAAGCAACTCTATCAAGAATTGTTTTAATCTTGTATCACTTCTATTATCGCCGTTTCGATAAGACCGTTCAATAAGATACAACAAATACTTATCAGACCTGAGGTAATGTAGACTCGATTGTATTGACCCACCATCAATGTGATTTATGATATAAAACTTAAAGACCGTTCTGCCTAAAGTTGCAAACCATCGGCAATTCAACGATCATCCAATTCCATGAATAGACAAACCCGGCCGGATCCGGACCTTTGCTTCGATGTGCTTATTATTGGTAGTGGCGCTTCAGGATTAAGTCTCGCTATACAATTGGCAAACCAGCACCGAGTCGCTGTACTCTCGAAAACTACTTTAAACGAAGGCAGCACCTTTTACGCCCAGGGCGGAATTTCAGCGGTACTCGATTCCAAGGATTCAATCGAATCTCACATTGCTGACACTCTCACAGCAGGCGCTGGATTATGCGATCCAGATATTGTCCGCTTAGTGGTTTCTCAGGGAAAAGAGTGTATCAATTGGTTGATTGAACAAGGAGTTCCGTTCACCACCGAATCCCGATCTGATGGCTCGAGCCAATTACACCTTAACCGCGAGGGGGGCCATACTCATCGGCGTATTGCTCATGCCGCTGATGCTACTGGCAAAGCTGTTTTCGCTACTTTAGAAAAAGAAGTTATCCACCACCCCAATATCAAAGTATTTGAACATTTTAACGTTGTAGATCTAATAACCAGTGATAAACAAGATCAAATTCACCGAAGTGTCATCGGAGCTTATGTTCTAGATTGCCACCTGAAACAAGTCATAGTTTTTCACGCGCCTATCGTTATATTAGCTACCGGCGGCGCTAGCAAAGTTTACCTCTACACCAGCAATCCAGATGTTTCCACTGGGGACGGAATTGCCCTGGCGTGGCGTGCTGGATGTAAAGTTGCCAACATGGAGTTCATGCAATTTCATCCCACTTGCCTTTATCACCCTGAAGCACCGTCTTTTCTCATTAGTGAAGCTGTTCGCGGTGAAGGTGGTAAACTACGATTACCAGATGGCACGGCATTCATGCACAAATTTGACGTTAGAGGCGAACTAGCGCCTCGGGACATTGTTGCACGAGCCATAGATTACGAGATGAAGCGACTTGGAATTGATCATGTACATCTTGATATTAGCCAAAAGCCTGCACACTTTGTTCGCGATCACTTTCCAAATATTCACGCTAGGTGTTTGGCACTTAATATCGATATTACTAAGCAGCCTATTCCCGTCGTGCCAGCAGCACACTACACCTGTGGAGGTGTTGTCGTCGACAGAAATGGTAAGACTGATATATCTGGCCTTTATGCCATCGGTGAGGTTGCTTGCACCAAATTGCACGGTGCAAACCGGATGGCAAGCAATTCATTACTTGAATGCCTGGTATTCGCAAAACAGGCAGCCAATGATATTAAAAATGCTCTACTCATTACATCACCACCTTCTGACATACCCGAATGGGATGAGTCCAGGGTTAGCAACTCTGACGAAGAAGTCGTTGTTGCTCACAATTGGCATGAGATCAGGCAGTTTATGTGGGATTATGTTGGAATAGTTCGAACCGATAAACGGTTAGAGCGTGCCTTACATCGCGTTGAATTGTTAAAAAAGGAAATTGCTGAATATTACGGTCACTTTCGCGTCACTAGCGACCTCTTAGAATTACGTAACTTAGTTATCGTCGCTGATCTAATTATTAATTCTGCGCTCCAACGTAAAGAAAGTCGGGGACTCCATTTCACATTGGATTACCCATTGCTCGAAGAAGATCACTTGGTCAAGAACACGGTACTGTCACCCATAAAAACGGGTTTCCAAAATGCTTAATATTCGCAAGCCATCAATCGCTGGGAGCTTCTACCCTGAAGACCCCATCGAACTTAGGCAATTGGTGAAATCGATGATCGATAAAGTCAATGTTGCGTCTAAAAACCCCAAGGCTATAGTTGTGCCCCACGCTGGGTATATATATTCTGGCCCCGTAGCCGCTAGCGCATATGCCTTATTGGCTAATGCCAAAACATCAATCCAAAACGTTGTTCTTTTAGGACCCTCTCATCACCTAAGCTTTAAGGGGCTTTCGGTTTCCAATGTTGATCACTACGCATCACCTCTAGGAAAGATTCCAGTCGATAAAAACGCTGTAAATAGGATCAAAGCTCTTGGTTTTGTCGAAGAATTAGAACAAGCGCATGTCTTAGAACACAGCCTAGAAGTGCATCTTCCTTTTCTCCAGGAAATACTCGACAAATTCACGCTGGTTCCCATTGTTGCTGGAGATGCAACACCGCTAGAGGTTTGTCAAGTTCTTGAGCTTCTTTGGGGGGGCGATGAAACATTGATCGTGATCAGTTCAGATTTGAGTCATTATCATCCGTATAACATGGCGTGCCACATAGACCGGGAAACTTCCGACGCCATTGAAGAACTTCGATGGGAAACGATTGGTTATAATTCCGCATGTGGGAGAGTCCCGCTCAATGGACTCCTAATGGCCGCTCTTCGACACAACCTTAAAGCAACCACCGTTGATTTACGCAATTCTGGTGATACAGCAGGTTCACGCGACAGAGTCGTTGGCTACGGGAGCTATATTTTTGAATAATATGATACCGAGCGGACACAAGCAAACCTTAATAGATTTAGCTCGTAAATCAATACAGCTCAGTTTTGATGAGAACAACGCCCCCTTGCTAAATTTTGATGCCTATCCAATGGAACTAAAATCAATTTTAGCAACATTCGTTACCATTAAAATTGAGAACAGATTGCGAGGATGCATCGGCACCCTAGATGCGTATCGTCCCTTAGTTGAAGACATAGCCGACAACGCTTATAAGGCTGCTTTTTCCGACCCCCGATTCGAACCGATCGTCGCTTCTGAATACAAGAAACTCGAAATACATATTTCGATCCTGTCACCACCACAAGAAATAACGTTTGATTCTGAGGCAACTTTGCTTACCAAAATACAACCTAATGTTGATGGTCTAATTATCCAAGACAGTACACATAAAGGAACATTTCTTCCATCGGTGTGGGAAATTCTGCCAGACCCCAAAGATTTTTTGCGACACCTCAAGCAAAAGGCCGGTTTTAACGCAGATTATTGGTCAGATCGAATCAGTGTTTTTAAATATCGCACTCAAAGCATCGATTCAGGTAAAATCCATTGAGGTAATTTAAAAACCCGTATTCAGACTTTTCAGGCAAGTCCATATACGCGCCCATGGTCAAAAATATTTTCTATAAAGTATGGATTGTCTCATTCGAATGCAATAGCCACTCTTTAATAAAAGATATTGCCATTTAAAATGTCGAGATAGAACGATGCTTAAAAAATCTCTAGTTTTTGTGTATTCACTCGTTATTGCACAAATATGTGGAGAGAATGCTTATGGCCATCCCACACCTGAACATGGAGTAACCTTTTCTGACTCCAGCGCTCAACTAACACCTTTCCGTCGTAGCACCGACGGAATTACGGAAGGACTAGCGGGTGCCGCGTGGTTGGATTATGACAATGATGGAGACCAAGACGCATTTTTAGTTAACGGTGTTAATAGGGCGAACGCCCTATTCCGAAACGATAATGGATCATTTACCGATGTTGCTGTAAGTGCCCGAGTGGATGGCGGAGGGGTAGCCGGCGTCGCAGCCGCCGATATCGATAATGATGGTTGTGTCGATTTATTTACAGTTGGCGCGGGAGGTTTTGGTGGCCCGGCTAATCTATCACAACCCCACAAATTGTACGTTAATAATTGTAACGGCACGTTTGATGATATTACCCTACTCTCAGGTATTAGTGGGCCTCATCCAGCAATGATGGCAGCTTTCGGAGATATAAATAACGATGGTTTTGTAGATCTATTCATTACGAATCCAGGAAGTTTCATTTCTGGTCTGGGACCTCAATCGTTATATCTTAATAATCGTGACCGTACATTCACAGAAATTAGCACATCAGCAGGCATCGATACGATGAACGGTGGTTGTGTTGTGAATTTTATCCACTACGATGCTGATAACTACATCGATATAGTTGTGGGAAATTGTAACTTGTTAGAATTTTCTCCAAACCCTATACCTGTACCAGGTCCTTGGGAATTATGGCGTAATAATGGAAACAACACCTTCACAGATGTGGCAACTGCAGCCGGTTTGAACGCGCGTCCCGGTTTCCCAATGGCTTTGACAGCTGCCGATATTGATGGTGATGGCGACATTGACTTATTTGCAACAGGGCTAGGGGTTGCATTCTCAGAAGACCATGGAAATCATGGCTTGTTAGCAGAACAGGTTTTATTTAAGAATAGTGGAGATGGAACCTATAAGGATGTTACCTATCATTCCGGACTCGGTGGTTTTGAATGGGGTTGGGGGGCGAATTTTGTAGATTATGACAACGACGGTGATGAAGACCTTGTTGCCGTAGGCTCTATGCCGCCAGTGTTTGGTGTAGTGGGAGCAGATTTTGCCCATCCGGGTAGAGTGTACGAAAATAATGGTAGGGGAAGGTTCACTTCGAGCCAATCGTTTGGCCTTGAGGGTTTATTCACTACTGGCCTTGCTATTGGCGATTACACTGGAGATGGATTTCCAGATGCATTAGTCTGCACCGCTGAATTCTCTTCAATCAATCTTCTAGGGCAGGCCTTTAGTGGTGATGGCAATCCTGTTTTGCTCACGAATAATGGGAATAATAACCGATCCATCACAATTAAGCTCAAAGGAACGATAAGCAATTCTTTAGGTATTGGTGCAATTGTGACCTTAGAGCATGCCGGTCAAAAACAAACCAAGCAGGTTTTCTCCGGATCTGGATTTGCGTCATCTAGCAGTCTATGGTTGACCTTTGGCTTAGGACAATATCATAGTCATAAATTGAAACTAAAAGTGAGGTGGCCCTCGGGATTAGAGGAAATATTTCTTGTTACGGGATTTCCTGACAAGCTTGTCGTCCTGGAGGAAGGAACCGCGTATGAGACGCTCGCCAAAAAACTGAGTAACGCACATAAAAAAATTAGGCGCCTAAGTAAACAACTTAGGAAAGCACGCAAAAGGCTCAGGAAAAGACATAGGTATTGAGTAACCCCATCACAACTCTATCAACCATCCCATAGTAAAGTGTATAGCAAGTTCTCCTGCAATCGTAGATTGTATCGCCGGTACAATATGATTTGATCGTCATCAATCAATACAGTCTGGGAAGTTGGCGATTTTGTTATTTGAATTCTGGTGTAAAAATTTGTACTCCCCAAAACTATATACTTGCTTTTCAACTATTCACCAAAATCTTGTCCGGTATCATCGATAAAGAAAAGCGTGAAAGGTTGTTGTTTGATAGAATAGCCAACTATTTCATACATGATAGATTTTCCAAATACCCCTGCTCTGCTGGAGACAACTATGTTTAGTGAATATAAAGAGTTGGCGGCACTATTGCAGTTTCTTTTGGAAAATAATACAAACATCCTTTTCTGAATTTTTTCATGGACTCTACAAAACTTTCCAGGCAACTGGCCCGTGAAGAATTTTTAGGATGTGCAGGCCAACTGAAGGAACTTCGCAAGTTGATTCGTGACCGGCTGAATAACGAAGGGTGTGGACACGCATTTGTCGAACGAATGGTCCTCGCGGTCACAGAAGCCAGTATGAACATCATTCAGCATGGCTACGGAAGCGAAATCACTGGAACTTTTCAGATTGAGATAATAAGTAATGGTGACGAATTGACGTTCCGCTTAACTGATTCAGCACCAAAAGTCGATCTCAGCAGTATAAAATCGCGTGCCTTGGACGATATCCGCCCGGGTGGATTAGGTGTTCATTTCATTAGAGAACTGATGGATCATGTCGAATATCTCGAAAATGAGGAAGGCTCTAACGTGTTACAAATGACAAAACGAATTGCATAGCCCAATGGAATATAAAAGCACAATAGAAGGTAATTGTTCGATTATCGCGTTGAGTGGTGAAATTGATCTTCAGTCTTCACCGCCCGCACGCGAACAAATGTTAAACGCGTTAAAACAAAATCATCATCTGATGGTCGACATGTCTGCGGTGGAATATATTGATAGTTCTGGGATAGCTAGTTTGGTAGAAGGCTTTCAATTCGCCAAAACGCATGACCTTAAATTTGGATTAGTGAATATTAGTCAAGCGACTCGCCAGGTTTTAGAATTGGCCCGTCTGGATCAAATTTTTCTCCTGTTCGAAACTCTTGACGAAGGGCTTGCCGTTATTCAGGGATGACTTTGATGCCGGAATTATCGGAATCGGTTGTCGAAATCGATAATCTGGTTTCCCATTATGGCAGCCGAAAGATTCTCGACGGCATTAATCTGCAGGTGCAAAGGGGGGAAACCATGGTCATCATGGGAGGTAGTGGTGCAGGTAAAAGCACCCTTCTCCGTCACATTCTGGGTTTAAACCTACCATCGTCCGGAAACATTCGTATTTTTGGTAAGGAGATTACCCGCCTGAGTAATTCCGAATTGTCAAAGTTAAGAACTAAAATTGGTGTTGCTTTTCAAGGTGGTGCTCTATTGACGTCTATTACCGTAGCGGAAAACATTAATCTTCCGCTAAGGGAACATACCAAGCTAAATAGCGAAACGATTGAAATCATAACTCGGCTAAAATTGGAGATGGTTAATTTGTCGGGTTGTGACCGCATGATGCCTTCCGAATTGTCAGGCGGGATGTTGAAACGTGCCGCATTGGCCAGGGCTGTCGCAATGGATCCTCAGTTAATGATTCTCGATGAACCCTCCTCTGGATTAGACCCAATCACAGCCGTTGAAATTGACGAATTAGTCCTACGTATGAAACGGGCATTGAACCTAACGATAGTCATCATTACCCATGAATTGCAAAGTGCACTTAAGATTGCCGACCGTATCGCTGTTCTATGCCAGGGACAAGTTATATTTTCTGGGACAAAGGAACAAATTCATGAAAGTAACAACCAATACATCCAAAATCTTCTGAATCGCACGCCGAGTAATAACCAAATCGAAGGTAACGAATATTTGCGCCGCCTAACTGGGCTGCAATGATGCAGCAAATTCGAAGTCTAGGTACCCATGGCTGCTATTTCACAAAACAAGCTGGGATATTAGGAATCTTCCTTTTTTGCTGTTTGATTAGGATGGTCACACCACCTATTCAGGTTCAGCGAATTACCAAGCAAATTCATTTTATGGGTGCACGGTCATCAATCGTCATCCTATTGGCGGGACTGTTTACCGGCATGGTGGTTGCGTTACAATTTTACGATACACTAGTACGCTTTGGATCAGTTGATCTTCTTGGGTCGGCAGTGGGTTTGAGTTTGATTAGAGAATTAGGACCGGTCATTACAGCGCTAATGTTCACAGGGCGCGTCGGTTCTGCCATCTGCGCTGAAATAGGGATTATGCGCATCAGCGAACAGATCGATGCTTTAGAATGCATGGGAATAGATCCCTATCGCTTTTTAATGACATCAAAATTTTGGGCTGGCCTTGTCTCGGTACCCCTATTGACCGCCCTTTTCGACGTTGCTGGTATTGTTGGTGGTTATCTAGTCGGAGTTGTGTTGATAGGAATCGGCCAAGGCACATATTTTAACGGATTGCATAACGGTGTGGAGTGGAACGATATCGAGATGGGATTTATAAAATCACTCGCATTTGGGCTCGTTATTATCTGGATTTGCACTGCAAAAGGCTACCTCCTTCACCTCAGGCGTACAGGTGTTTTTGGAGCAGAGGGAGTTAGCCATGTCACGACCGATGCAGTAGTATTTTCCTCCGTGGCAATCCTTTTAACTGATTATCTGATTGGTTCGATCATGTTATGAAAAACATCGATCTAGAGTTTTCTGTTGGATTGTTTATGATCGTAGGTATTCTCTGTTTGACTTATCTTGCCGTTAACCTGGGAGGAGTTTCTTTGGGACAAGATCAACGTTATGTCCTCAAAGCGCGTTTCGTCTCTGCTTCGGGTCTAAAAGTAGGCGCGGATGTTGAGCTGGCTGGTGTTGCCGTCGGTAAAGTAATCGGAATAGAATTTGATCCTGAGAGTTATGAAGCTGAGATTAAGGTCTCAATTCCTAACAATATCCGATTACAAGATGATGCAATTGCGTCAATTCGTAGTACCGGTATTATTGGCGGAAAATTCGTCAAAATCACCCCTGGGGGGTCTGACGATTTACTGAGATCAGGCGATGAGATCTTGGAGACTGAATCTTCGGTAAACCTCGAAGAACTCATTTCAAAATACGTTTTTGATGGTTCAGGAAAAACTTCCAATTAATTAAAAAGATTTCGTTATTTTTTTGTGGAGGGTGTCTTGAGAAACCCTCAATGTTTTAGGAGAAACACACCTATGTTCACTGTTTCAAGGGGACTTAACATATTAACCATAGTTGCAATGTTTTCATTCGACGCTACGCCTGTTCTGGCCCTAGCCAATCCAACCGATAACATTCGAACAGCAACCGATAAAATCCTATCGGTCTTAAATGATAAAAGCCTTAACAAAGAGCAACGCCGCTCTGCCCTCCGAAAAGAAATTCGAAATATCGTCGACCAACGATTCGATTTCCAAACGATGTCAAAGAGTGTGATGGCAAATAATTGGAAAAAAGCCACTGGCTATGAACGTAGTCGCTTCATCGATTTTTTTTCACAAAACCTTGAAATCACCTATTTTGGTGCACTCGAATCTTATAGTGGTGAAGAAATAAAATATGTTGGTGAAAAAATCAAAGGTGACCGCGCCGTTGTGGATACTGTCATCGTTTCAAAAACCAAGGAAATCCCCGTGAGTTACAAAATGAAACTCGATATCGATATATGGTACGTCTATGATGTCGTCATCGAAAATGTCAGTCTCGTCAGTAATTATAGAAACCTCTACACAGCCATAATCAAGAACGATGGTATCAGTGGATTGTTGCAAAATCTGGAGGGACGCTTAGCGAAATACAGGAAAAATCCACAATAAACCGAATCAACAAAAGTTCCACTTCTCACTGTTGATGCAACTGATTGGAAACATTTTCTTTATTTCTGAGCCCACGTTGAGTTGCCCCAATAATCAATTTTTCCCAAAGATAGATTCTATCCTCAGCAAACTTGCTAGCGAATACAAAGGGGTTTGATATGTAAAGATGCCAGTACGGCAACCTTATAACTTATTATGTGGAAAAAGCTGTCACTCAAAAATTGCCAATGACCAAACCACCCCATATGTCGCCAGAAGAATTCAGAAAACATGGCTACGAAGCCATAGACTGGATAACACGGTACATGGAAGATATCGAACGTTATCCAGTGCTTTCACAGTCAAAACCTGGCGAAACTCGGGACAAGTTACCACCGAATCCACCGGAAAAAGGTGAATCATTTGAAACCATGCTGGCTGATTTTGACAACCTAATCTTACCCGGAATCACGCATTGGCAATCACCTAATTTTTTTGCCTATTTCCCGGCCAATACTTCAGGGCCTTCTATATTAGGGGAATTACTGACCGCAGGTCTCGGTGTACAAGGTATGATATGGGCAACCAGCCCCGCATGCACAGAATTGGAATCTCATGTACTCGATTGGTTGGTCAATATGCTTGGTCTGCCTGACAAATTCAAAACTACCGATACTGGCGGGGGGGTCATTCAAGATTCTGCATCAAGTGCTTCCTTGTGTGCACTTTTGACAGCGCGAGAACGCGCGACCAAATTTAAAACCAACCAGAATGGTGTGGATAAACACCTAATCGCTTACACCTCGGAACATACCCATTCATCGATTGAAAAAGCTATCAAAGTCGCAGGAATTGGGCAAAATAATCTGCGTTTAATCGAAGTTGATGAGCAATATGCAATGCGCCCTGAAATTCTTGAATGTACGATCAAACAGGATCTTGAGGCGGGTTATACTCCCTTTTTTGTATGCGCTACTATAGGAACAACTTCATCAACCGCAGTTGATCCCGTCAGTGAGATTGGTAAAATATGCCGCGTCAATAAGATATGGATGCACGTTGATGCGGCTCTTGCCGGAAGTGCTGCACTATGCCCAGAATTTCGTTGGTTGCATGACGGAATGGAATTTGCCGACAGTTATTGTTTCAATCCCCATAAATGGATGTTAACCAACTTCGATTGTGACTGTTTATACGTTGGTGACCGTGCGGCGCTCAATCAAACTTTAGGGATTCTCCCCGAATATTTACGAAATTCAGCGACCGATTCAGGTACAGTCATCGACTATCGTGACTGGCAAATACCGCTAGGAAGACGCTTTAGAGCACTAAAACTTTGGTTTGTTATCCGTTACTATGGAATCGAAGGCTTAGGCCAGCATATCCGGCACCACGTCAAACTTGCTAGTGACTTCGCCAAATGGGTTGAAACGGACAAGGATTTCGTATTGGAAGCACCCACAACATTGAATCTTGTTTGTTTTCGCCATAAAGCTGGCGATGCTTTCAATCAGTGCTTAGTCAATAGACTAAACGCTTCAGGGGAACTCTACCTCACTCACACGAAGCTAGATGGCAGATTCACTCTGCGCATGGCTATTGGCTCAACCTTAACCGAATATCGACACGTTAAATCGGCGTGGATATTGATCCAGAATACGGCAAAACTACAATTGCATACTAGCGATTAATTGATAAGGCAACAGGCAAATTGGTACAACATATCTCGGGACAAGACCTATAAACCGCGCAGAAACCAAGGCATTTATTGAAGAGAGGATACTTTTTCAATGCTTAACTGAACCTAACCAACCCAAGACACGCAAATCACCCAAAATTTAACGTGTTAACGATTAGTTTTTGGTCCGACGCAAGATCTAAAAGCTATTACCGATAAACTACCTATCCGGCAATCTCGTATTTTTGAATCCGATAAAGGAACGTATCGCGAGTCATTCCAAGAAGACGCGCTGACTTACTCCGATTGCCTCCAGTCCGTTCCAGCGCTTGATGGATCAAATCGACTTCGAGTGTTTCCAAATTAAGCCCAGCCTGTGGAAGGTTGATTACGGGATGCGTACCCCGAATCCCTGCATGAAGAATTTCGGACGGCAAATTATCCCGTTCAATTGTTCTACCGGCAAGAAGGATGCTTAAGCGTTCGCATAAATTTTTAAGCTCCCTAATATTACCCGGCCAATTATAAGACTTCATAGCGCCCAATGCTGCATTAGAAATATTTGGTTTAGCAGCAGAATGCTGGGTCGCGAATTTTGTGAGGAAATGGTGGATCAAATCTTCAATATCGCTCTGGCGCTCTCTTAAAGGAGGAATCACTAAAGGCACGACGTTAAGGCGATAATAGAGGTCTCCCCGGAATTCTCTTGCATCAACCTTCTTATCTAAACTGGCATTGCTGGCCGCAATAATTCGAACGTCGACATTTTCGGTTCGCGCTTCTCCGACCGGTTGACATTCACCAGTTTCCAGAAAACGGAGTAACTTAGCCTGGAGCGCTAACGTCAGCGAATCTACTTCATCGAGGAATAGAGTACCTCCATGTGCGGATTGTAATAACCCTTTATGATGCGAAATAGCGCCTGTAAAAGCCCCTTTTCGATGACCGAATAATTCAGATTCTGCTATTGATTCTGGAAGCGCCGCGCAGTTTAAAGCAACAAAAGGTTTATCTACACGCGGACTCAGTTGAAGCAGTTCGTTTGCTAACAACTCTTTACCCGTCCCGGTTTCCCCGGTAATCAACACAGTCACATCCGTAGCCGCAACCATATACGCACTACGCATAAGAGATTCAAAGTTAGGTGATCGCCCAACCATTGAATGATGAGAATTCACAGCACTAGCTCCCAATTATTTTTTTACCATCAAAAATGCTCCATTTTTAGCGGGTAAAAACCCGGAAATGCAGCAAACAATGCTAGGATAATTAAAAAAACACCCGCAAGCTCCTTAAATCTCTGCATGCGCGACAACCTAGCCAACGTGCCTGCCATTATACCCATTCCCATAACCGCTGGTAAAGTCCCTAATCCAAACGCAAACATGGTAAACGTACTACGCACTAAATCGCCGGTCGTTGCCGCGAGAGCAACAGCAACGTAAACCAAGCCACACGGCAGCCATCCCCAAATCATTCCAAAGACAAAAGCCTGGATTAAATTGTTAACGGGGATCAAACTTCGACCTATGGGCTCTATCTTCCGCCAAAAAAAACTACCCAACTTTTCTACATAGGCAAACACTGGAAACCATCCAGCGATGTATAAACCTGCTCCCGCCATAAAGGTAGCGGAAAGGATTTGAAGCACCCGATATCCTTCTTCGCCGAATGGAAACGCTAGGACATGGTTAAGCATACCGGCAATAAAACCCGCTAACGTATAGCTGGTAATTCGTCCCGCGTTATAGCTGAACACAAATTCCGACAGATGTGCCTTATTTCCTCGAATTTTTTGGTTAAGACTGAGGGTCAGCGTACCGATGATCGATCCACACATCCCTACGCAATGCATACTAGTAAATAGCCCCATAATAAAGGCTACTATGTAGGAGGTATTAAAAGCTTGGTCGAAAAACATAGGGCAAGCATTGTATACCGAATCAATTAAGGAAAGGTAGGCTAATTCCAACCAATCAATAATCCTAGCGTTTATCCATGAAAAATATTTCGTGGGATAATGTGATGTAGACGCCACATTATCGGTTACATGCGACCAAAATCTGTTGCTTAGTTTGTGATGATTTACTCCTGCTTTCTAGCCACTAAAACCCTAGAATATTTGCCGCTCGTAAGAAACTTAAAGCGAATAAGAAAACATAAATGATAGAATCCTCAATCGAAACAATTTTTCGTATTTAAAATTAAGCATGATTGTCGATACTCTCATTAGCGCACGGTGGGTTATTCCAGTGGAACCGGATGGCTTGGTATTGGAGAATCACACATTGGCTATCGTGGACGGTAAAATCATCGATCTTCTTCCACAATCAGAATCCCGATCAAAATATCGCGCGGAATCTTGCGAACGTTTTGATAAACATGTTTTGATTCCTGGCTTAGTCAACGCGCACACGCACTCCCCAATGTCCAATCTACGGGGTATTGCCGACGATCTTCCATTAATGGAGTGGCTCAACGATCATATCTGGCCACTAGAAAGGAAATGGATGAGTGAAAAATTCGTAGCCGACGGCACTGAGCTCGCTATTGCTGAAATGTTGCGAGGGGGAACCACCTGTTTCAACGACATGTATTTTTTCCCGGAAGTTAGCGCCAAACAGGCGCTTAAGGTCGGGATCCGCGCGAATATTGGGCTGATATTGATCGATTTCCCGAGCCATTGGGCGCAAAACCCCGTCGAATATCTATCAAAAGGTTTGAAGCTGCACGATGAATTAGTTCACGAAGCACTAATTTCTACACTGTTTGCGCCACACGCACCTTATACCGTTTCTGATCAATCGTTTAAAAAAATGCGTACTTTTGCAGATGAACTTGATTTACCGATTCATATTCATCTACACGAAACCCAACACGAAATCGACGATAGTCTTAAACAATACAATATGCGTCCTCTTCAGCGGTTACATAAACTGGGACTTTTGCGTCCAAATTTGCTTGCTGTCCATATGACCCAACTGAATGACAACGATATCGATCTATTTGCCAAATCTGGTGGCAGCGTCGTCCATTGCCCCGAGTCCAACCTAAAATTAGCTGCTGGAATGTGCCCGGTAACGCGTTTTTTGGAAACAGACACTAACGTTGCCCTCGGTACCGATAGCGCAGCCAGCAATAATGACTTGGATATGCTAGGAGAAACACGTATCGCAGCCTTGTTGGCAAAAGGGATCTCTAAAGACGCGAGTGCGGTTCCTGCTAAAACAGCTCTGCGGTTAGCTACTTTAAATGGTGCTAAAGCACTGGGACTCGAAGGGGAAATTGGATCTTTGGAGATCGGAAAGAGCGCCGATATGGCAGCCATCGACCTCGACACATTGGAAACCCTTCCACTTTTTGATCCACTTTCGCAAATTGTCTATTCCTCTAATCGCAATCAGGTTACGGATGTATGGGTAGCCGGCAAAAGATTGATGAAATCTCGAAAACTTACGACTTTAGATATCGATGAAGTTCTAGAAAGAACGCAATATTGGAGCACTAAACTCAAAGAGAAGTGATTAACAGGTCATCCCCAAACAGGCGTGATACCCACACAAGTAGATTATTTCTCAGCAATTCCATAAGATGACGCAAACCCTATGAACTCAATAGCAAACGAATGACCGTCCAAGAAAATGTTCACCCTGCCGAAATCGACAAGTTTGGAGATAAAGCTGATCGATGGTGGGATACCGAAGGGGATTTAAAAACTCTACATTGGGTTAATCCCCTTAGAATTCGGTTTATTGCACGGCATACCGAAATTCGTGGTCAGCGAATGGTGGATGTGGGGTGTGGAGGTGGCATCCTCAGTGAGGGTTTGGCCAAACAAGGTGCGGAAGTACTTGGCATTGATCTCAGCGAACAACTCATCGAAATTGCTGACTTACACAGCCTGGAATCCGGCGTTACTGTGCAATACCAAACGGAAAGTGTTGAATCTTTAGCCGAGAAACAAGCCGCAAGTTTTGATTTCGTGACTTGTATGGAAATGTTGGAACATGTTCCAGATCCCGAATCGATAGTCAAAGCTTGCAGTCGGTTGGTTAAACCGGGGGGTAATGTTTTTTTCTCCACTCTGAACCGAAAACCAAAATCTTATCTACTAGCAATTGTCGCAGCTGAACATTTGTTGAATATGATACCTAAAGGAACACACGATTATAAAACCTTTATTAAGCCATCCGAATTGTGCACTTGGACTCGAAAAGCAGACTTGAACACTCAAAGTATCATCGGTATTTCATACAATCTGCTGACCCAACAGTTCAATCTCAGCGGAGATATCGACGTGAATTATATAGCCGCTTTTCAACGCCCAGGTTAACTTCATACCTACATAGGATTCTCAACCCAAATTCAATATTGGCCTTATACAAATATTCATGTCAAACAATAGGCAATTCGAGAACCGAACTCTGTTGGTCACCGGCGCGGCAGGAAAACTCGGTAGTATTGCAGCCAAAGCCTGTGCCAAACAAGGAGCCACTGTGATTTTATTGGACAAGAATGTTGCAGGATTGGAGAAGGTCTATGACAACATAGTATCGACAAAGGCCCCTCAACCAGCCATTTATCCTTTTGATCTTTTAGGCGCAACAGAGCAGAATTACCAAGAGCTCGCGGAAATTATCAGCCAAAAATACACTGTGCTAAATGGATTACTGCATAGCGCCGCGGTACTCGATACACTATGTCCAGTAGAATCTCTTGAGACTACAGATTGGAACAATTGCTTGAATATTAATCTTAACGCTCCGTACTTACTAACTCGAGTTTTACTCCCGTTATTCATAAAAGCCGAAGATGCTTCGATTGTTTTTACATCAGATACTTCAGCCCGGGTTGGCCAAGCATACTGGGGAGCTTATGGCGTATCCAAAATCGCCCTTGAGGGTTTTGCGAAGATTTTAGCCGATGAATATGAAAATTCCGACAACTTGAGAGTCAATACGTTTCTTCCTGGTCCCGTGAAATCACCATTACGCTTCAAAGCTTTTCCAGGGGAAGATAGTGTAAACCTAATCGATCCGGAATCTCTAGCTGAGATATACGTCCAACTATTAGGACCGGCAAGCCGTGGGACAAACGGGCAATTAATCGATTCAACTCATTTCAACCAACATGCACAACCAAGAAAGTATAGTATTAACCCGTGATGTCAATGTTGTAACCATCCCTGATGGAACGACTGACATTCTTCAAAAAGGCGATATCGTGATACTCCATCAGTCCCAGGGGGAAAACTTTACCGTAGCTACGGATCGAGGTAGCCTGGTACGGATTGCTGGCTATGATGCTGATGCGATCGGTAAAGAATCCGTGAATTCTACAAATGTTGGTTCTGGCACAGATCGCAATTCAGTGGAGAAGAATGTTTGGGAAGTCCTAAGAACCATTTTTGACCCAGAAATTCCGGTCAATATCGTTGAATTAGGATTAGTTTACCATTGTGATGTTAAACCGATCGCTGATGGAAAACACACAGTTGAGGTCACTATGACTCTCACTGCACCGGGTTGTGGAATGGGGCCGGTCCTCCAAGGTGATGTCGAAATCGGTATTCAAAAATTGCCAGGCGTTGAAAATGTCACTGTAGAAGTGGTGTTTGATCCACCCTGGTCCTATGACATGATGTCAGAAGTTGCTAAGGTCGAACTCGGAATGATTTAATAGACTACTGAACACTGAAACCAGCATATGAGTTATACCTTAAGTCTATTGTTGCAGTGATAGTTTGACCACGCTATCCTATTGACACGGGTCTAATTATCTAAACAACTGGACAACATCTATGCCTTTTACCACCGCAGACCTTTGCGACAAATTTTCAGATAATGAAAATTTCCACATCGCTGAACCAATCTTCCGCCATTATGGAGGAAGCCCTAAATTTTCCGGTCAAATTACCACCTTGAAATTGTTCGAAGACAATTCCTGGGTTCGAAAAACACTAGAAGAAAAGGTGGAAAGTAGAGTTTTGGTAGTCGATGGAGGTGGCTCACACCGTTGTGCCTTGCTCGGGGATCAGTTGGCACAATTAGCCTGCGATAATGGCTGGAATGGAGTGATCGTTTATGGGTGTATTAGAGATTCTGCAGAAATCGATCAGATGCCCATCGGAGTCCGCGCACTACATACCCACCCTTTAAAAAGTCACAAAAAAGGTGTCGGTGATAAAGATGTACTGATCACTTTTGCCGGAGTGAATTTTCGAAATAACCAATATTTGTATGCTGACCAGGATGGAATTATCGTATCGGGAACAGCGTTGGATTAATGCTTGCCCAATAGCATGAATCGGGTTACCTTTTCAGTTGTTTTGGTTCTTTTGTTCTCTTTGATTTTAGGGTGTAGTGACTCGACCGAAGAAAAACCCGAATGCAATGACTTTCTACTCCAAGAACTTAAAAGTGCCGCCGATGCTGGGGTAATTGAAGCTCAGAATACATTAGGATATCACTACGAATATGGTGAATGTGTATCCCGAAATTTCAAGGAGGCAGCAAAATGGTATCAGCTCGCAGCTGATCAGGGTAATACCAATGCCCAGAAAGTTTTAGGTTTTATGTATGCCGGTGGTATGGGCGTGTCACAAAACACTGCCCAAGCAATCAAATGGTTTCGCCTCGCCGCAGAAAAAGGCCAACCGGAGGCACAGTTTGGTCTGGCTATCGCTTATTTTAGAGGCAATGGCATAGAACGAAACCAAAAGATTGCAATTCAATGGTTTCAAAAATCCGCCCAACAAGATTTTCCAAGATCACAGTTTAATCTTGGTAACCTCTATAAAACCGGCCAAGGAGTTCCTCAAAATTACATCAAGGCATATAAATGGTTTGGGTTAGCAGCGCGGAATGGTTATAAAAAAGCCACCAAGGCAATAGAAAATCTGGAGAAAAGTATGACACCAGAAGCCATCGAGGCAGCGAATCAACTAATCGCTGAATGGCCGCTGGCGAAAAACGATCAATCCTGGTTAAACACTACGACTTTAGACTGACAGAAATACCATTGCAAAATTTTCTATCTGGTCAACGTTGGTTGAATCATCTTGAATCTCAAATGGGATTGGGCACGGTCATATCTACCGAATATCGTACCGTCACTATTTTCTTTCCAGCAACCGGAGAGACCCGCACTTTTTCCAAACAAAGTGCACCACTAGTACGTGTTGCTTTTGCTCCCGGGGATTCCATCACTTGTCAAAATGGTGTAGTACTGGAAGTTAAATCGGTATTGGAAAACGAAGGTCTTCTGACTTATACCGGTGTAGGAGAGTCTGGAATTCCGACTGAAATCCACGAAAGTCAACTGGATCATTCGGTGCAACTGAATCGTCCAACGGAGCGTCTATTCAGCGGGCAGGTGGATCCCGACAAATGGATTGAAATCCGCTACCAGACCTTGTTGCATCTTAATCGGCTCGCGCACTCAGATCTTCGTGGCCTGACTGGCTGTAGAACCAGTCTTATTCCCCATCAACTTTATATCGCCCATGAGGTTGCCAACCGTTATGCTCCAAGGGTGCTTCTTGCCGATGAAGTAGGTTTAGGGAAAACTATTGAGGCAGGGTTGATTCTACACCAACAATTGTTAACAGGACGTGCAACAAGGATATTGATCGTAGTTCCTGAAAGCTTGGTACATCAATGGTTGGTAGAGATGCTCCGAAGATTCAATCTGCACTTCAGTATCCTTGATGATACGCGCTGCCAAGCCATCGAACAAAGCACCGACCAGCAAAATCCGTTTCATAGTGAGCAATTGGTGCTTTGTAGTCTCGAATTTTTGCACCAAAACCCGAACCGCGCTCATCAAACAGAAGCAGGTGATTGGGATCTACTTGTCATCGATGAAGCACATCATTTGCAATGGACACCTGAAAATACCAGCCTTCAATATCAGATTATCGAACAATTGGCTGCTGTAACGAAAGGCTTGTTGCTCCTTACTGCAACCCCAGAACAGTTGGGAAAAACAGGGCATTTTGCCCGTCTTCGTTTGCTCGACCCCAATCGTTTTCATGATTTGGAAGCCTTTACAAAAGAGGAAAGTTCTTATGAATCGATCGCTCATGTAATTACAACGCTTTGTAGTCATCAGGAGCTTAACGAATGCGACCGCCAAACATTAGCACAAACGATAAAAGAGGGTGATAACCAAGCATTGCTCGATGTCTTGCAAACAACAGGCAACGGTTCAATAAAGCAAGAGACCGCGCGCGAAGAGCTCATTGAGCACCTTTTAGATCGCCATGGTACCGGTCGTGTATTATTTCGCAATACCCGCGCGACAGTGAAAGGTTTTCCCAAAAGGCAACTGAAAGCGTACCCATTAGCAATACCTAAAAACTATATTGACATTCTGACGAATAATGAATTCATTGATGTTCAAGCATTAATTTCTCCGGAAATACACTATCAATCGACACGTTCCCCCGAACAACCCCAGTGGACCCAATTCGATCCGAGGGTTGACTGGCTATGTAAACTCCTCGGAACGTTGAAACCTAAGAAGGTACTGATTATCACTGCGAGTGCCAATTCTGCGACGGATCTCGCACAGGCACTCAAAATACAGAAAGGAATTCATGCGGCAATTTTTCATGAACATCTCAGTATTGTGGAAAGAGACCGCGCAGCAGCTTTTTTTGCCGATCGGGAAAACGGCACACAAGTACTTCTGTGCTCAGAAATTGGGAGTGAAGGCCGCAACTTCCAATTCGCCCACCATCTTGTTCTATTTGATTTACCAATCAATCCTGATTTACTCGAACAACGCATCGGGCGACTCGATCGCATTGGGCAACAGGAAAGCATTAATATTCACGTACCGTATATTGAAAACAGTGCACAAGCCACGCTATATCGTTGGTACCAGGAAGGATTGGATGCATTTAGGCATACTTGCCCCGCTGGACATACAGTATACATCCAAGTGGAACAAGAGTTGATTAATGCCTTACACACACCCAATGCTGACATTCAAAATCTTATTCAAACCACGAAAACCGTCCTTCAAGAACTTAACGATGCTTTGCATCGTGGAAGGGATCGTTTATTGGAATACAATTCCTGCAGACTCGACGTTGCCAACGAAATTACAGAACGAGCATTGATGCAGGACAAAACCTCGGCCTTGCCGGAGTATATGGATACAGTTTTCGATTGTTTTGGGGTAGATACCGATATCCATAGTGAGGACTGTTATATCATTCGTCCTGGTAATCATATGATTAACAAATTCCCCCACCTACCGGACGATGGTTTAACCTTCACATACAAACGGAATATAGCCTTAGTTAAAGAAGATATCCATTACTTAAGTTGGGATCATCCCATGGTCATTGCAGCGATGGATCTGATACAAAATAACGAATTGGGCAATACCGCTGTAACAGCCGTCAAATACTTGGATGTCAAACCCGGCTCTTTGCTCATGGAGTGCTTGTATACCCTTGAACCAGCTTCAATCAAAACACTTGAGACACAGCACTATCTTCCTCCCACCGTAGTACGTGTAGTAAGCGATGAAACCGGTTACGACCACGACACTAAGCTGAGTCATGCGTTAATCAAAAAAAATCAGACCCTAATCGATTCAGAAACAGCAAATAAAATTATTCGAACAAAAGCCTCTGAACTAAAAATGCTTATTTCTAACAGCGAAACTCGGGCTCAAACTAAAGCCCAGGAAATACGTATCTCCGCGCAAAAACAAACGACAAAAACTCTCACTAACGAAATCAATCGACTAAAGGCACTTGGCCAAGTGAATCCCAATGTACGCAACGATGAAGTCGATTTCTTTGAACAACAGTTGAAAATACTAATAAAAACTCTTGATTCAGCGATTCTTCGTCTCGATGCTCTACGGGTGATAATCTCAGTCTAAAGTTGGAATGATTAGACTAAAAACTCATGAATAAAACACCGTGCACGTAGACCCACTATATGCGCTGTCAAATTAGCTTCTAACAAACAATTCCTGCACTCATGCAGCTTGTATACGCATTTTCTCCTTTCTGAACTCTACAACGTCGCCAGAAATAATCTTTTTCCTTTTTTTCGTTTCAACCTTTCCGTTAACTTCGACTTGGCCTTCAGAGATGACAAGCTTCGCTTCGCCGCCGCTACCAACCATGTTTTCGAACTTCAAAATTCTATAGAGCTCAATAGGCTCCTTTGTAATGATAACTTCTCTCATGCTATAGATCGCTTATTGTGGATCTCGTTTAGATACATAGAGCCATCGTTCAAACCTAGCCCTTTCGCTTATCGTAATGTTTGTTTACACCCTACACATTTTACGCTGGCTTCAATTGCCTGCTAAGTAAGCTTCCTACACTAATTAACAGGGATACTGTAAGTTCAGCTATTGCAGACAACACGATACCCATTGATAATCCGAAAATAATCGCTGTGGTATCTAGCATTATGTTGTAGGTATAGTTCTCCCAAACTTGATTTTTTATTTCTATCATTGGACTAAGAAAGACGTGGATATAAGCGCTGTATCCATTTCTATTGAATTCTTCATAAGCCTTTCTAAGCATTAAGTTTCTGCGATAAATAGAACTTATACTATCTCCGCCGTCATTAAATATAGGATCCGGGTTACTTTGATAATGCTCAATCAACCTCGCTATGTCACCGCCAAAATGTCGATTCGCATCGTATTGAAATTTTTCTAGACTAACCGCAGATTCGCTCAAACGCGATTCAAGGTTTTTTCCATACTGGTCAATAAAACTGGGCACTTGAATTCCTATAAGTACTCCAGTCATGAAGAATATCAACCTTAAATATTCAAAAATTTTTTTCATTTACCCTCTAAAGCACTAAATAATCTGAACATTTAAGATCCCACCCACATGACTCCTGTCGAGTCGTCACTCATCTATCCGGTTGCCCTCATCCGTATTAACAAAAAGGAGGAAAGCGATTGTTTTTCATCCAATAAGGTTAGTATACCCATTATAACGAAGACATTCGTTACCGACGATGCAATCCCATGAAGTCAGCTATATTTATACAATCCAACATCAATCTTTCATAGCCAAAACAATGCCTGAAACAAGTCCAATTAATGAAAATTTTGAGACATTGGGACGTCGTCTTTATAAAAGACATGTAGTCAAAATAGAAGCCTTGTGTAAACCAAATAATTTGGCTCCCTTTAAATGCGAAATACAGGACTTTTGTGAGGGCGGATTACTACTTAAACCCGATAGTGCAAGTACTCTAATTTCCAAACTCAAAGACTTGAGCAACCAGAAAGCTCAGGTAATTTTTAATGCACGCAACAAAACGGAAATTCAACGATTCAAATTAAACTTGGTAATAGCCAGGGTTTCTGATCGCGGAATAGGCGCTACTTTTGAAGACAACCCTCCCGACCCATTGATTCTTGAAGCGTTATTCAGCTTCCTGAATACAACTAAATATGATAACAATAAGACATATTCTTTCCATTCTAATTCGAACGAGGATTCTACCAACATAAACAACCGCTGTATCGATATCGTCAGAAACTCGTTTGGCCAGATTATCAATGAGTTTCATAATAATGTGGAGCATGAGTTAAGTAAGGCAGCAGTAAATGCACCAAATGATATTGCCGGAAATTCCTTAATGGATGCAATTATTGACCTGAAAAAAAATCGCGCGAATCTCGAAAAATTATTTCATTCTTCAATCCCCAAGGAATTCACACAAAACCCTAAGCAAGCCAGCATTACAGATGAAGGCATCAAAAATGAAAGTTCGCATGGGGACTTAAGACTACTGGATCCGAGTGAATTTGAAGATTGGCTCGATGTTTCCGAAATGGTCAACCATACTCGGTCTTTCTTTAAAGATGAATTATCCGAACTAACAAATAAATTCATCGCCGTGACGAATGTTTCAGCTGATGATTCTCCCACTCCTATTGAACCCGATTTTATCTGCGAACAATTTCGGGATGGTATAAAAAACTATCACTTTGTGACACACGTAAGAAAAGAGGTTTATAAAGTATTTGGAACAGCGCTGCATTCGAATCTAAATAAGATGTATACCCCACTTATCGAATTGATGCAGGATGTACATCCCGCTACCATTTCGGAACAAACCATTCAATGTGGCGAATCACATTCTATCTCGAAAGAAGATCAAGTCGACAACACGATAAAATCATCTGAAAGTTTAATTGCCGAAACAGATAACAAAGCCCTCGATCAAAATAATTTGTCCAACACCCAAGATTCACCCCAATTTTCTCAGAAAAACCATCCTGTAAAAGGAATGTCTGAGGTATTGGTACCCAATGTTATGACACCCCAACCGTTTGTTGAATCTGACGTCGACAAACAAAAACCCAGTACGACATTAGCGCCAAGGAATGTTGATATAGCGATGTCGCGGCCTTACCCAGGAGATTCAAAAAAACAAACCAAATCGATCGACCATCACTTTACAAAATTTACTCGGAAACTTGTCGAACTTGAAAGCCTACTTGATCAAAGGACAACTAGAACTAAAACTTTTGACCATTCGATAAAAAGAACCTCAGATTCAACCGCTAAAACTGAATTCAGTGGATTTTTACCTGAACAAGTCTTTAGTGCTGTTTATTTGCTAACCAAAAATCGATCTGAAAATAAAAATTTAACGGAAAACGGACAAACCTTGGAAGCAGAAGTCTTGGAGGTCCTGACTAGTGGACAACTAACAAATAATACACTAGATACCGACAACCAAAGCGAAATAAGCATTGTTGGAAAATTTATAGACTTTGTTAACGCAGAAACCTATGAGTCTCCGTCAATGACCGAGGTTATGGGAAAGATACAAATACCGCTGGTTAAATTAGCTTTCACTGATAATCAATTTTTAGACTCAAAGGACCATCCAGCCAAACGTATTCTTAATTTACTTGATCGTATTAGTGTAACCACGGGAAAAAATGGCAACATTTCCGATCCAGAAACACAAAATACAATTAAAAAAATAGTACGTCTATTTTCCTATGATACTGAGCAAACACAGGAGTCCTATAAAGAGATCGTAAATGATCTAAAGAAAATCGTAATGCCCATCGAGAAAAGGAAATTACAAAATATTCAGCGAGTACAGGAAAACTGCGAGGCAGGGACTAGGATTTTACAATCAAAACGTCAAGTTGAAAATCTAGTCAATGCTCGGATAGCAAACAAAAAAGTACCCAGGTTGGTCGTTGAACTTCTCGATGCTGGCTGGAAACATTTAATAATCCTTGGGTTTATAAAAAACGGAAGTGACAATGGTTTGGGCCACACAGCTATCCAGGTAATCGATGCGCTATTAAACTTACTGGGCACTGAAGCAGAAACAAACCAATCGACTAACAACCAAGGTCAACAACTCATAGACTATATTGAATTTTTTCTACCTTCTGTGGGCGTAGATGTTCAAAAACGTGCACAAATTATGCGTGAATTAACTGCTTGTCTCGTTGGCCAGGGTTATCCACAAGTCAAAAAAAGCCCTGAGATGATTTTCATCAACCGAACAGAATCGGAGAAAAGTTCAAAACATATCGATGTGGCCCCCAAACTTGCAATTTGGCTTGAGAAAGCCAAACAAATAAAGGTATCGGACTGGCTGCTTGTACATTTTAGCGATCAACGTCTAGAACCTGTCAACCTTGTTTGGAGCGACAATGAAACTTCACAGTATGTATTTACAAATCGTCAGGGATTAAAGAGTTTAACACTTAGCACGACCAAACTTGCTGAATTACTGCGTAAGGGGTTAGCCCAGCAAATAGAAAATCCCGATAGCCCGCTAACAGATCGTGTCACCAATCGAATGCTTCAAGAAATGCATGAAAAGTTGATTATCCACGCCACCCATGATGCACAAACCGGCCTAATAAATCGCAAAGAATTTGTAAAACGTTTGGAACGTGAGTTAGTCGAAGCCAAAAAATACAACTCCAACCATATGGTTTTTTATTATGAGGTTGACCAAATTAGACTAATTAGTAATTCATGCACAAGTGACGGTCTTGCTCGGTTGTTAGAAGAGATTGTGAGTCGATTAAACAGTGACTTGGGCGAGGAATATATTTTATCTAGACTTGGTGATGAAACCTTTGGCTACTTAATCAAAAATGTAACGGAATCCGACGCTATGGTTCTCGCGGAAAAATTGCGTACATCGGTGACAAATTTTGAGTTTAAATGGGAGGGAAAAATATATCCTCTCAACGTTAGCATCGGCTTAGCCAGATTTGGTTATCAAAGTGAAAATGTACCGGCGGTTATGAATCGAGCAGATACTGCATGCCTCACAGCAAAGGAAGCTGGAAGCAATCAGATTCGAGCATATCATGAGAATGATCAGCAATATAGGTATATGGAGGATGTGTCAGAATGGGCCGGGCAAATCAGTACCATTTTGTCCGAAAAAAGGATTGTTCTTACCTGCCAATTAATTTCTCCTGTATGCAAAGAAAAATCATCCCATTCTCATTACGAAGTGCTAATTGCTGTCAAGGATGAACAAGGTCAAATTACCTCACCTGCAAGTTTCATCGCTTCGGCTGAACATTGCAATCGTATGCCCGATATTGACCAATACGTCATTGAACATATCATGCGCTGGATAATAAACAATCCCAAGGAATTCGATAAGATTGGTGGGTTTGCAATCAACCTTTCCGGGCAATCGATCAATAGCGAAATATTTCAAACATTCTTAAAAAAAGAGCTACTTAACCGGGATATTCCCCATGAAAAAATCATTTTTGAAATTACCGAAACGGCGGCTGTACAAAATCTCGATTATGCCCAAAACTTTATCTATCTTGTTAAAAAATACGGTTGTAAGTTTGCCTTGGACGACTTTGGTAGCGGATTTTCATCTTACGCCTACCTTAAATATTTAGATGTCGACTACCTTAAAATCGACGGGGTTTTCGTTCGAGATTTGGCAACAAGCAAATCCGATTTTGCAATGGTCAAATCTATGAATGAAATTGGACAATCGCTTGGAATGGAAACAATCGCAGAATACGTCGAAAATGACAATATTCTAGAAAAATTACAAAACCTTGGAGTAAATTACGCCCAAGGATTCGGCGTACACAAACCGGAATTGCTATCGGTACTCACCCGATCTCTACTTCACTAGCTCTAATGATGCACGAAAAATAAAGTGTAACGGTTTCGACAAGTTTAAGTATTCAGTAATCTTCGTTTTTAAAAAAGAGCGTGTATATCTTTTCGAGCAAATCGTCGTTTTTCCCCTAAAACTAATTTTTGTCGCAAACCCGTTAGAAACCTTTATCTCAAGCTATCAAGTAGCGTCCAATTTCATCTCGATTTAGCAAAACTAACGGATTGGAAACCGGTTCTGGATCTGAATTAGTTAAGTCAATCCGCATTGCATTCAAAAAAAGCTTAACCAAAGCCGCACGAGTTGGGTAAGAAAGTATGCCATTTTTCATACCATAATCGGATTCAATAACGGATTTTTTTATCTTGTTCAAGGCAGGATTCGGCCCAAGTTTTACAGAAACTTTGGTTTTCCACGCGACATCATCGGCCTCATCGTAATCGGATTTGCCAATGATTTTAACACTCACAATTCGAACCAACAAAAAATTTTTAAACTCTTCATGAGTAAAACTGTACCCTCGAACATACCAATGAAGTCCATCGAACACAAAATTATGCGGGCACATTACATGACTTGCTGTTTTAATCCTACTTGTAGTTCGATATACGATCTCCAATTCGTCACCATTTTGTATCGCCTGAACCAAAGCCTGAAGAATCTCAGTTGAAAGCTGATGGGAAACCGGCTCAAGTATACAGCCAGACGCTATTTTATCGACCAATGGAACAACCGGACCCCGAACATTTCCACACGCTGCAAACAAAAAATGTAGATACTCACCCACACTCCCCTCCATAAAAGTCGGTTTAAACCTTTTTGTCATCTGATAACATTTTTTATGTTTATCGTATTGTAAATTTTCTGGGCATAGTTGTTGATAGAGCGTAAAATCTTTTGATGCCTGTACGCGACTGATACCAAATGTTTTGATAAGGCTGTTCGTACGTAGGCCCCCATTCCAATACACCGTGGACTCCAGTAGCGTTAGCCGTTGTCTGACATCCCATTTGATATTGGACTGTAATGGTATATTTCCTATTTCGTTTTTCATAATATGGGTTTTGTTCG
The DNA here is from genome assembly GCA_964653275.1 of uncultured Methylococcales bacterium. Classification (GTDB taxonomy): domain Bacteria; phylum Pseudomonadota; class Gammaproteobacteria; order Methylococcales. The sequence goes on along the minus strand of CAZZET010000014.1, from coordinate 1,419 downwards.
TGAAAAACAGTTTATAAAAAAATTCGATCCACTTTTGTTCATTCAAAGCCTTAGTTAAAACGCCTAGTGTCGAGTGAACACACTGACCTATCCTCTACTTCTGTATAAGCACCACATAAAAATCGGAGCAATAATTAAAGTTAGAATTAATCAATAAATCTGCTTATCCAATAATAATTTCGATCATTGATTAGAAGTCTTTTTATAAATATTTTCGTCATGTAGGATTTCATTATGTATTAAATTTTAATAGTTTGGTACCGTACCAAAGAATAGTTCCAGTGTACTTAAGTACAGTTTACGAGGTAATCTACTTAGCTTAATGAGCCAAGCAGAAGCAGCAACTAATTGTATTTTCTGCTGTTTAACGATTCGAATTATGACTAAAAGTGGTCTTTAGCGAGATTTGAAAAGAAGGGCTATCAATTAGTTTAAATTTGCATAATCATCAAACAACCATGAGGGTCACCATCTAAAGATAAAGCTATTAAACAGCTGGAGATAATTACCTCTCTGTTTATAGCAGCAAAGTAGTTAATTCTGCATCGGGTACAACAACCTGACCAGCTCTCGTACTTTCGTGGCCGGAAAGATCAGTAACTCTTCGATTAAATTCGGTGCTGCGTAATAGCGCAATAAAAGCCGACAGCGCGGGACTTTTCAGCTTCTCTTTGGGTACTGCAAACCAATAACTTTCCCAGTTATAGGGTATGAAATGTAAGTTGAATTGTTTTGCCGCTGTCTCGACGCCAAAAGCACAATCCACCGTCCTGCTTGCAACCAATGCGGCTACCGCCGTATGGGTGAATTCTTCACTGTAATAACCGTTGATCAGGTCAGGATTAATTTGAGCCTCTTTCAGTAAAAGGTCAAATGTGGCCCGAGTGCCAGAGTTAATTTGTCTGTTAACAAACCTAATCGAGTTTTTGGTCAGGTCTGCCAGGTTTTTAACAGCATATGGGTTATCCATTGCAGTCATGATTCCCTGCTGCCGTCGAACAGCAAAAATTAAAGCATCTTTCCTTGGATTTAGATAGCGACGAAATCGTGACAATAACCGAGAGCCCAATACCCCTTCAGGAAGATGAAATCCCGCCAGATCGCAGCGGTCGTTTTGCAGCATGCGCAAGCAATCCAGACTACCATGAAACCGTAAATCTAGCCGCAAGTGCTGATGGTTATGCGCCAGTTCACGTAGAAAGGATACAGCTAAGCTATGACTAGCACAGATTTTCAAGGGTATCTGATTGGCATTTTCCAACAGCCCAGCCAACTCTGCTGTAAGTTCTGAAGCCAGGCTGGCAAATTCAGGCTCCAACCTAGCTGAAATGCGCTTATGCTCCCAAATCAATTTAAGCCCCACTCTAGTTAGCTGAGCCCCTTTACCACGTTCAAGCTGAGCTAACGGATAGCCTATTC
>CAZZET010000013.1:0-54954 GCA_964653275.1 uncultured Methylococcales bacterium | reverse complement strand
GTTTCGGCGACATATAACCAATCCTTGTAGATTTCCACTCCATGAGGCCGATTTAGGCCAGTCAAAAGATCCCTTCGACCCATCGATTGGTCCAATACCTTTTGATGCCCTTCAAGCAAAACGATGCGCCCCCCCTTAGGTATACTCGCCAAAATATCTCCCGTGGGAGTTAGATGCAACATCCGAACACCCGATAGATCTGAAGCGAAAACTTTAACCACAAAGCCTTCAGGAAGCACCATGCGACTACCCAATAGCCCCTTTGTTGGCGAGTCTTTACTGCCTAACGGAACATTAATACCTATCCATTTCGAAAAAACTATCCAAAGCAATACACTACCAACGGCCATGAATAACAGATCCCGGAAAAATCTTTTCATTTATTAGTGGTCAATCCTATTGGGACGCTATTCTCGGACAGCCTCCTAGAATTTTAGATAGTGGTCTACCAGTAAAAAAACAAATAGGCTCATCAGATATGTAATCGAAAAGCCAAAGGTTTTCATTGCAATCTTATTGTCCGCTGTGGTTTTCAGCAAGATCGCGAAGTATAGGAAAATAATACCTAGAACCAAGGCACCGATCAGGTAAATAACACCACTCATCCCCATTAAATAAGGTAACACACTAACCAGTAACAGTAATATCGTATATAGGAGGATGTGGAGTCGGGTAAACTCCGCGCCATGGGTAACCGGCAGCATAGGAATATTTACTTTCGCATATTCCTTTTGTTTAGCCACCGCCAGAGCCCAGAAATGAGGTGGCGTCCAGATAAATATTATAAGAAAAAGCAATAATGCATGAGGGTCAAGATTTCCCGTGACCGAGCACCAACCGAGCACGGGAGGCGCGGCACCCGCCGCTCCACCAATAACGATATTTTGCGGGGTGGCACGCTTTAAATAAACCGTGTAGATCACTGCATATCCAATCAGTGATAGAAACGTCAGCATAGCAGTTAGTTGGTTGACGAAAATCCCTAAAACTGCCATAGAGATAACGCCAAGAATCACCGCGAATGTAATCACGTTGATGGCACTGAGCTGACCGGTAGGTAAGGGCCTACCCTTGGTTCTGCCCATTTCAGCATCGGCTTTCTGATCAAGAAAATGATTCATTGCTGCTGCCGATGCCGCCGCAGTGGCAATTCCAATCGTTCCAAAAAACAACGGTTGTAGCGGAACCATACCCGGAACGGAAAGAAACATCCCAACAACAGCCGTAAATACAATAAGAATAACTACCTTGGGTTTACACAGTTCCAGGTAACTTTGCCATGGCCTAGGCTCAATCGTCTGCGTCATGTTTTTGGATCTTCGTTTTCAGATGAATTGTCGTATATACTCCTTAAATGCATGGAATTTTTACATGGGTGGTTTTGCGAAAGACGAAAGTGAAAAGTACTGCTGTAGCCCTTCGACAGCAAGGTTTTTTTTAATCTGAATACCCGCGAAATAGCACATTCTTAGAATGCAAAAATTTCATGTTCGTAGAGTATAATACAAGGACTTATCGGTTATAGTCATAAATTTTGTCAATCTAATTTCAAAGGTATCAATGAGACAGATTCAAACTATTGTTATTTTTGTATTCGTTGCAATTTTTTCCCCGGCCATTGTCGGCGCAACGAATTCACAAGTTCACGAGTATAAACTCGATAACGGCCTGACGCTTCTTGTCCGGGAGGATCATCGTTCTCCGGTAGTCGTTTCGCAAGTTTGGTATAAAGTTGGATCCAGCTACGAGTTTGATGGTATCACCGGTGTTTCTCATGTTCTCGAACACATGATGTTTAAAGGCACCGACAATCACCAACCGGGCGAATTCTCACGCATAATTGCGTCCAACGGCGGTCGAGAGAATGCCTTTACTGGACGGGATTATACCGCATATTTCCAAAGCCTTGAAAATTCTAGACTGTCCATTAGTTTCGAGCTGGAAGCAGATCGGATGCGGCATCTTCGGTTATTGGAAGACGAATTTGTCAAAGAACTCCAAGTAGTTCTCGAAGAACGTCGTATGCGAACAGATGACCAACCAAGATCCAAAACCAGAGAACATTTCCTGGCAATGGCATACAGTAATAGCCCATACAAAAATCCAATCATTGGTTGGCCGTCTGACATAGACAACTTAAATGTTGACGATCTGGCAGCGTGGTATCAACGCTGGTACGCACCTAATAACGCTATAGTGGTTGTTGCCGGAGATGTAATACCCGATCGTGTTTATGCTTTAGCTAAAAAATATTTTGGTCCCCTCAAGCCAAGTGAAATTGACGTTCAAAAACCTCGAAAAGAAATCGTTCAATTGGGCAAGCGGGAGATGGTCGTCAAACTTCCTGCCAAAACGCCCTATTTGCTGATGGGATATAAAGTCCCAGTACTGCTCGGAATCGATCGCGAATGGGAGGCCTATGCCCTAGAGGTATTGGCTGGAATTTTGGATTCTGGGCAAAGTGCACGGCTTTCCAAAAATCTAGTCAGAGGAAAACAAATAGCAGTATCCGTAGGTGCTGGTTATGACTTATACGCGAGACTCCCCTCCTTATTCAGTATTTCTGGCACACCGATTCCAGGCAAAACTCTTGAAGAGTTGGAACAGGCGCTGAAAAACGAAATCTCTCAACTTCAAGATAAACGTGTCAGCGAAAAAGAGTTAGAGCGTGTCAAAGCCCGTGTAGTGGCAAATGCAGTATACGAGCGTGACTCGGTATTCTATCAAGCTATGCAAATTGGGATGCTCGAAACCGTGGGTTTGGGTTGGAAAAAGATGGATGATTACGTCGAACGTGTACTTTCCGTCACGCCGGCACAGGTCCGATTCGTTGCGAGAAAATATCTCGTTGATGATCGCTTAAGTGTGGCTTATTTAGAACCCTTGCCGATAGATAATAGTAAGCCACTTCGCCCCCAACATGGAGGACGTCATGGTCGTTAATTATAAAAAGCGGTTTTTCATGCTATTTTTGCTACTCGTATTTCCATTATGGAGTAATGCCGGGCCAAAAATTCAACACTGGACTACCGATAAAGGGGGCCACATCTTGTTTGTTCAAGCACCAGGGCTGCCTATGTTAGACCTTCGGATGCTATTCGATGCTGGCAGCGCCCGAGACGGTGAACAGTTTGGGGTCGCGGCACTAACCTCAGCGTTATTGGACACGGGAACACTACAGTGGAATGCGGATACTATTGCAGAACGGTTGGATCAAGTAGGTGCCGAGCTGGGTACCGGTGCATCACGGGATTCGGCCTTCCTCTCGCTTCGTTGTTTAACCAAGGATACGATCCTGGACTCCTCTTTAGAAACTCTTAAAGGAATTATTGGCTCTCCAAGTTTTAATAAAAAGGATTTCGAACGGGAGAAAAAACGGCTTTTAGTAGGATTGCGCCACCGAGAAGAATCACCGGGAGCCATCGCTAATATTGCGTATTATAAAGCGATATATGGTAAGCATCCGTACGCGCACCCCACAAACGGGCTTATTGAAACCGTCGAGGGTTTAACATCGGATGACCTCATTGCGTTCTATCGCCGTTACTATCTTGCCAGTAATGCAACGATCGTTATGGTTGGTGATATCTCACGCAAACGTGCCGAATCTATCGCTCAATTATTGCTAAGTGATTTACCCGAAGGAAGTCCCTTATCGAAAATCCCTAAAACCCAGGTAGAAGGCGCGGCAAAGATTGAACATTTGAAATTCCCTTCGAAACAAACTCATGTTTTTTCGGGTTTACCGGTATTAACACGGTTAGATCCGGATTATTTGCCCCTTTATGTGGGTAATCACATTTTGGGTGGAAGTGGACTGGTTTCTAGAATAAGCGAGGAGGTCAGGGAAAAAAGGGGGCTTTCCTATAGCGCATATAGTTATTTTAGTCCCATGACCCGTAAAGGTCCTTTTATCATGGGCTTACAGACGAAAAATGATCAAGCCGAAGAGGCCCTTAAGGTACTTCATAAAACAGTAGAGGACTTTATTAACAATGGACCGACGGATGACGAATTGGATGCTGCCAAGAGAAATATTTCGGGTGGCTTCGTATTGCGTTATGACAGTAACCGGAAATTGGCTGAATACCTTGGCATGATAGGATTCTATCGATTGCCATTGAATTATTTGGATACCTTTTCGGCACGAGTCCTTGCGGTCACCAGGGAAAACATCGTAGATTCTTTTTCACGAAGGGTACGACCCGAACAATTTCAAACGGTTATGGTTGGGGGTGAAGACTGACTTTGGGACACCGCATCCCTTCCAATGAAAAATCAGGTGCGAATTATTGCTGGCCATTGGCGAGGTAGAAAACTTTTTTTTCCGAGTATAGCTGGATTGCGTCCGACACCTGATCGGGTGCGGGAAATGGTCTTTAATTGGTTGCAGTACGATATTGTAAGCGCACGTTGTTTAGATCTATTTGCGGGAAGTGGCGCTTTGGGTTTTGAAGCCACCTCCCGCGAAGCAAATTTTACTTTGCTGGTTGAAAATGATACAGCTGCTTCAGCAGCTATCCGTAAGAACGTAAAGGAATTTAATGCTATTGGAAAGATTAAGCTAGAACAGCAGGATGTTGAGGAATTCCTAAAAGGACCTTCTGAAACTTTTGATTTGGTATTTCTCGATCCACCCTTTGGGCAAGGATTAGTGGAGTGCTGTTGCAAAGCGCTGGAAAACTTCGGTTGGTTGTCCGCTCAATCTAAAATTTACGTGGAAATGGAAAAGGCCGCAGCACTTTTAAAAACACCCGATAATTGGCAGCAGTTGAAACAAAAAACCGTAGGGACAGTACATTGTTATTTGTTTGAACGAAAGGATAAAACTAATAGCATTTATGAGTAAACAAATCGCAATCTACCCGGGAACATTCGATCCAATAACTAACGGACACCTGGATTTAGTGGTGCGTGCCACTGAAATATTTGAAACGATTATTGTTGCGGTAGCCGACAATTTGACTAAGTCATCATTGTTTTCAATTGAGGAACGAGTTGAACTTGCTTCTGAGGTATTGTCGGATCTCCACAATGTTAGAGTAATGGGCTTTAACAATCTTCTTATCGATTTTGCCAAACAAAACGGAGCAGGGGTAATATTAAGGGGACTACGGGCTGTATCGGATTTCGAATATGAATTTCAACTTGCGGGCATGAACCGTCGAATGGCACCGGACCTGGATACCATGTTTTTAACGCCTGCGGAACAACATGCCTTTATTTCGTCGAGTTTGGTTCGCGAAATTGCAAAACTTGGGGGAGATGTTTCTTCTTTCGTACCTGAAACTATACAACGGTCGCTGGATCGTAAGTTTAAATCGATCCGTCAAAAATGAAACCATGTCATTATTGATAACCGATGAGTGTATCAATTGTGATGTTTGCGAGCCAGAATGCCCTAATCAGGCAATATTTCAGGGCGAAGAGATTTATGAAATAAATCCGGCGCTTTGTACAGAGTGTGTCGGGCATTTTGATACTCCGCAATGTATTGTTGTGTGTCCGGTCGAATGTATCGAGACAGACCCAAATCGGGTCGAAGATAACGAGATCCTTTATAAGAAATATTTAAAACTTTCTGCTTGATTGTGGTTGACAATCCCCTTTGACTGATTTCTGTCACAACAACCCTATTTTTTCGTTATGGTCCGAATACTCCACCTCACTCACTTAGGATTGATACTTTTTTCTGGATGGGTTTTTGCCAACCCACCTCAAGCAGCTATAGCAAGTGCTCACCCATTAGCTACACGCGCTGGATTTGAAATTCTTGATCAAGGTGGTAATGCGTTCGATGCAGCGGTCGCTGTTAGCGCTGCATTAGCGGTAGTAGAACCATCGGGTTCTGGACTGGGAGGCGGTGGCTTCTGGTTGCTTCATAGGGAGGCTGATGGCAAACAAGTCATGCTAGATGGACGTGAAAAAGCTCCATTAGCAGCGTATCGCACTATGTACATCGACGAAAATGGTGATTTTAACCAGAATTTATCTATCAACGGTCCATTGTCTGCTGGAATACCCGGAATGCCCGCCGGACTTGTCTATTTAGCCCAGCATTATGGTCGGATTCCCTTGCAAATGAGTTTGTCACCGGCCATCCGTTATGCAAAAGAGGGTTTTGAAATTGGACCGCGAATGGTACGTTTACTCAAATTCAGAGAGAAAATTATAGCTCAATACCCTTCTGCATCGCGTGTATTTTTACCCAAGAAAAAGGTACCTAAACCAGGGTTTCTACTGGTTCAATCTGACTTGGCAAATACTTTGGAACAAATTGCCAGAAAAGGGAACGCGGGATTTTATCAAGGGTCGGTGGCTAAAAAACTAGTCTCTGCCGTGCAGTCAGGTGGAGGAAACTGGACGCTACGTGACCTTGCAAAATATAAGATAGTTGAGCGTGAACCAATTATCGGACACTATCGTGGCATACGGATAATCAGTGCACCACCCCCATCTTCGGGTGGAATAGTATTGGTTGAAGCATTAAATATTCTTGCCGATTATTCATTGCATGACATCGGTGAAATTATCCGCAAACATCTCATCGTCGAGGCGCTTCGGCGCGCTTATCGCGACCGAGGATTATATATGGGCGATCCCGATTTTGTCTCCATCCCCATAAAACGATTGCTGGATCCAAGATATGCTGATGGATTAAGAAGCACAATCCGGTTGGATCGAGCGACATCCAGTGATGTTTTTTCGAACAGTGTCAAAAATAAATCCGAAGGCGAAAATACTACTCATTTTTCAATACTGGATCGGGAAGGTAATCGCGTTTCCGCCACTTTGAGTATTAATTACCCATTCGGTTCTGGATTTATGGCCAAGGGAACCGGTGTTTTGTTAAATGATGAAATGAATGATTTTGTCAGTCGTCCCAACACACCCAATATTTACGGTTTGGTCGGTAACGATGCGAATGCAATTAGACCAGGCAAGCGAATGTTATCGAGTATGACACCAACATTCTTAGAAAAAGGTAATCGCATCGCGATTATTGGTACACCTGGCGGGAGCAGAATCATATCTATGGTACTACTTGCAATCCTGGATTTTGAGCAAGGAAACGGTCCTCGTTCATGGGTTTGGGTGCCAAGATTTCACCACCAATTTCGACCCGACGCAATTCAATACGAACGCGGTGCATTAACGGATGATGAGCTGTTCGGATTAAATCGGCTGGGCCATGTATTCGAACCCAAAAATCGCCTTTACGGAAATATGAATGCTATTTTATGGGATACAAATTCTAATCGCGTCGAGGCTGCCACAGATCCCAGGGGAGAAGGACTATCACTTGTGCGTTGAGTTATATAACCGAAGATTTTAGTTAAATCGCCACACCGTACACGCCTCGAACGCAGAATCGAGTACCGTGTAGTCACTACTAATATAGCCTTCGAATATCTACTAAAACACGGCAATCGATTACAAATCGTCTTGCTCGTGAATTTTCCTAAATTAAATATTAGGATGTTAGACTTAACCCCAACTGCTCCCCAAATACCCCTGTTCCCTTTTTTTGCCCACCAGCTTTAGCTATTTGATACATTCTTGGGTATCATCCCGTACATCGGGCATTTGCTCGATTCAATCAAAAAAATAAGGTTTTTTTGACCTATAGACACTTACTGTTGAGGATAAAATTATCAATGAAAAAGTTTATTTTTGTATTGTTTCTAGTAGCTATGACTGCTGGCTGCGCAAAAAACAATGGCGCGGTTCGGACGTCAACAACTAACACGGTTCAGGAAGAAGGCGTCGAAATTGCCACTAATACTACATTTGTAGAAGGAAAGGGTGTTCTAATCCAGAAAGCAGCAAAAATACAGGCAACTGTCCTGTCGGTTGATAAAGCAGATAGGAGCATCGTCGTAAAAGGCCCAAAAGGTAATGTTAGAGAAATCGAACTGACCGAAGACGTCAAAAATTTTAATCAGATTGATCCCGGTGATGAAGTGGTGGTGGAAATTTATAGTGGTCTTATAATGCAACTAGCCAAGCCAGGTGAAGAATTCGAAGACAAGGCAGGTAAAATGGTGGCGGTTGCCAAACCTGGTACGAAACCAAAAGTTGTTAACGTCGATGTGGTTACCGTCCTGGCATCAATTACCGCCATCGATCAACAGAAACGTGAAGTGACCGTGACAGGTCCTATGGGTAACTCGGTTACTTTGACTGTTCCGAAAGATATTGAACGTTTTAAAAAACTAAAAATTGGTGACAAGGTAAATGCCAAATATGTAAAAGCATTTGCAATATCGGTTCAAGAAATTTAGTAAAGCGGGGAGGGAAAATGTTGAAACCATCCGGTTTACAATCGGGTGGTTTTAACACAAAAAAAACAAGGCTACTATGGTCGCTAAGGTTGATGTTTTAGCGACAGATTAAAGCTACTATGTAATATGGTCTCCTAATCCATTTTGGTACTGCCGACGGTTGAAGTATTAAGTACATATTTCAAACATCTGGCATTTTTCTCGCGATAAAAGACCGTCAATCGTTTGCGCCCATTCATACAAATAATGGGTCATTTGGCAACGACCATACATTACCCTGTTAAAATGCTTACCGATGTGGGCCAATATAGCAAGCTATTACTGTCCATTTTCATTTTCAGATAGCTTCACCGCGACGTCCCCACAGAGATATATGTTACTAGGCATTAGCACCTCGAACCTACATTGTGTTTTTTTGGCAATTATTTATCCAATGACAATAAGTACACTATGGCAATGAAGAACTCCACAGCATTCACCCTACTTCATAATCGCACCATCACATCTTTAAATGTCGATGCTTCTGTGTACCAACACCAACCAACCAAAGCGCTACATGTTCATCTTGCCAGCAATAATCCAGAAAATGTCTTTATGGTTGCACTGCGCACTGTCCCGACTGATTCTACCGGCGTGGCCCATATACTAGAGCATTCATCGCTATGTGGTAGTGAGAGATTCCCTGTTCGCGACCCATTTTTTATGATGACCCGCCGTTCCTTAAATACTTTTATGAATGCCTTTACCAGTAGTGACTGGACAGCGTATCCCTTTGCGAGTCAAAACCGCAAAGACTTTGCCAACCTAATGGATGTCTATCTTGATGCGGTATTTTTTTCGCGTTTGCACGAGCTTGACTTCGCTCAAGAAGGGCATCGCTTGGAATACGAAACCGCGGATGACCCCACCAGTGACCTGGTATTCAAAGGCGTCGTATTCAATGAAATGAAAGGGGCAATGAGCTCACCGATGAGTACCCTTTATGACAGCCTGAACCACTATTTATTTCCGACGAACACCTATCATTTCAATAGTGGTGGAGACCCAGAAGAAATTCCCAACCTAAGTTATACCAATTTAAAAGCGTTCTATGACAAACACTATCATCCTGGCAACGCAGTTTTTCTCACCTACGGTAATATTCCCGTCGTTGAGCACCACGCGCAATTTGATACTATGGTACTACAAAGATTTGGGGCTCTATCTGAACGCATTCGAGTCCCGAAAGAGAAACGGTATCATGCACCAATTCGCGTTGAAGAAGCCTATGCAATCGATACAGATAGGCCTGTGGAAAAACAAACCCATCATATCTTGGGTTGGTTACTGGGCCCGATTACTGATCTCGATCAGCGTCTCCAGGCGCAGTTACTTAGCAATGTTCTACTAGGTAACAGTGCATCACCGCTACGCAAAGCATTGGAAACATTCCCTCATGCCAGCGCTCCCTCGCCCCTGTGTGGATTAGAAGATACCAACTATGAAATGAGTTTTATATGTGGTGTTGAAGGTAGCGATGCTGAAAACGCATCAAAATTTGAAACATTAGTTATAGATACGTTAGAACAAATCGCCAACAATGGAGTACCGCAAGAAATGGTACAAGCGGTACTTCATCAGTTAGAAATAAGTCAACGAGAAGTAGGCGGCGATAGTTACCCTTATGGTCTTCAATTACTGTTGCAAGCGCTGCCTGCCTGCATCCACGACGCAGATCCACTGACCATGCTCGATGTCGATCCACCACTAGCGAAACTGCGCGAAGTGATTAAGGATCCCCAGTTTATTCCAACACTCACCCGCGACTTACTCTTAAACAACCGCCATCGCGTCAGGCTCACATTAAGACCGGACACAGAATTAAACCGTTTCAAGCATCAAGCAGAAATAGACAAACTAACTACGATTAAGGCCTCATTATCTCCAACGCAACAACAGCAAATTATCCAACAAGCACAAGATTTACAACAACGACAAAATCAAGTCGATGATGAAAGCGTGTTACCAAAAGTCACGTTAACAGATGTACCGAAAAATATTGAATATCCACAACCCTACACTGACCCTGTTGCTATCAGTCAGGCAAATTGGCCTCTGATTCAATTTAGGCAGGGCACAAACGGCTTGATTTACCAACAATTAGTGATCGACCTACCCAAGCTCGACAGTGAGTTATTAGATTTGTTGCCTCTTTACGCTGGTTGTTTAGCAGAGCTTGGTGCTGGTGAAAAAGACTACTTGCAAATGCAGACTTGGCAATCAAAGATCAGCGGTGGTGTGAACGCATCTTATCGTATTCGCGGAGGGATAAACGATGTCAATCACATTAAAGGGCATTTTTGCCTAAGTAGTAAAGCACTCAACCGCAACCACGAAGCATTGGCTGAACTCATGCAAACAACACTTGAGAACGCCCGTTTTGATGAGCTAGTTAGGCTCCGAGAATTAATCGCCCAAGAGCGTGCTCAACGTGAAGAAAGCGTAACAGGCCAAGGCCATAACCTAGCCATGGCGGCGGCCGGTGCGGGCACCAGCAAGCCAGCCGAGTTAGATCATCGGTTGAGTGGATTAGAAAGTATTCGATATTTAAAACGACTAGATGACTCGCTTAATGAGTCAGACAACATTGCCAAACTCGCCGAACAGTTTAAACAGATTCATCAAGCCATCTTAGCGGCACCGCGCCAACTATTGCAAATAGGTGAAGGTGAGCAATTGCCACTATTTCAACAACAGTTACAAACACAATGGCAGACTTATTCGACCCAAGCCGAGAGGATAAATAACAATGGTTTTACAGCCTTTGATATCAACCCTCCAAATTCGACGGTACAAAATGTCTGGCTGACTGCAACGCAAGTTAACTTTTGCGCTAAAGCCTTTACTACCGTCCCACCAAATCACCCAGACACAGCAGCGTTAAGTGTACTGGCAAGCTATTTACGCAATGGCTATTTACACCGTGTAATTCGTGAACAGGGCGGTGCTTATGGCGGTGGTGCATCACACGATGTCGGTAACGGCGTGTTTAATTTTTACTCCTACCGTGATCCACGCTTTAAAGAGACTTTAGCTGATTTTGATGCAGCCGTCGCGTGGCTAATGCAAGAAAAGTCAGATCCCGCTCAGCTTGAGCAGGCAATCTTAGGTTTAGTTAGCGGTCTCGATAAACCTAGCTCACCAGCTGGTGAAGCCAGTTTGGTATTTCACAATCAACTATATGGACGTACTGAAAATTTTCGACGTCAATACCGGCAACAAGTGCTTGACGTTAGTTTTGCTGACTTACAGCAAGTTGCTCAAACCTATCTTACCTCCAATCCCCACACCGCCGTCGTAAGCCAAACCAGTACTTGGCAGACCCTAAAAGATGAACTCTCATTAAACGTTGAGCAACTTTGACCACTGCCGACAATCCCTCACCACTCGCGGTTCCAACATGTATCCAGACCAAAACCCAGTCCTAGCGAGGGAACATAGACTACAACAAAACAATTAAGGTTCTAACAGCTGTTGTTGTTCCAGTTTTTTATATGCTAACTCTATAGTATCCCCCATCGCTGTGAGCTGGTTCATCGAGACGATTACTTTAGCCAGCTGGGGAAAACCAACGTTTGTGGAAGCAACCAAATAAATGGGTTGTATATACAAAATAGAACGTTCAACAGGAATAATTATTATTCGGCCTTTGATAACTTTTGATCCACGCTGATCCCACAAGCTAAAATATTGCGATATCTCTGGATTCTGGTTAATCAATGCTTCAATTTGTCCAGGACCATCAACTTGTAATTTTTGTGAAAACTTATAAAAAAAGATATCTGCCGCATACTGGGTATTACAATTCTCAATACGTAAACACCCCGCAATCGCAATAGAGTACAAATTGTCTAAGCGAATAGGTGATAAAGGACTTACCAGTATAAATTTTGCCAGTTCGGATTCAGGAGTATCAGGTTTATCCAATATATCTAGTGTAAGATAATAAGGAGCTACCCTTTTCCCATCCATTTTAGCCATTTCTAGCGCGTTACTCTGTTGATAGAATATATCCGGGTCGGTTTGATGATAACGGGAAAATATTTCCATTTGTAATGTAAATAAATCCTGTGGGTAACTTAAATGTTTGATGAATTCTTGGGGAATTGTTGATAGATTTTTAAATAACCCTGGATAGGCGCTCTGGTATGCAGAAACAATGGGGTCCTTTGGATCTACAATATAAAAATTGACTGTACCGTTATAGGCATCAACAATTATTTTTACCGAATTTCGAATATAGTTAACCTTATCACTAACATGCTTAGTGAGTGGGTTATCAATAGCTTTTACTATGGGATAACGGTCAGACGTCGTATAAGCATCCATAATCCAGTATATTTTGTCATCCAAAATAACCGGATAGGGTTCTGAATCTAAAGTTAAAAAAGGCGCAATAAAGTTCACTCTTTCCTTGATATTACGGCGTAACAGAATTTTACTTTTATCGTTAATACTGGTGGAAAAAAATATTTTTTCATCCTTAAGATAAGCCGAAAAGACCAGCTTCAATATCAATGAAGAAATTTTAAGACCATCTGACCCTTTATAATCCGCACTTAAGTCCCAGGCATCAGTATCTGAGGCTGGTACCGTATTAGGTACTATCGCATAGGGGTATTCACCGAGGCCAAAATATATTTCAGGATGGGCAATGCTAATGTCTGGAAATTTATTTTGCAGCGTTAATTCATTCAAAAACCATTGCATCGGCTGGTTAGCACTCTGTGCTGCTGGGGTCACCACTGCACCATAGCCGTGGGTATAACGCATATGGATATTTTCCCAGTTTTGTGCCTCAGCGGGTAATTTCTCAATCGTTAATTCTCTTGCAGCGATATTAACCTGGTATTCTTTACTGTCTAGATTATAACGATCTACTGCAACCGGCGAAAAATTGTAAAAGGGACGAATTGCCTGTAATTGCTGATATACATTTTTTAACAAATCGTGATCCCATAGTGGGATATTATATAATTCCTCGTATATTTCGGTACTCACATCACGCGTAAGCGATGAACGTGCAGGGTAATCAATAACATCAACATCACTTAGATCGAAAGCATTCAAGGTAGCATCGATGTTAAATTGAATGTATTTTTTTTCGGCAACAACTGGGTTCGGTTTTATATAAAATCTATCCATTAAATTTGGTATAAAATCAAATTCTCTAAATCCAAGCAATAAAAAATAACTTAATAGAAGGCCAATAAACAGTCGCTTACCTTTTTTCCTATAGATAAGATAAATCGCACTTCCTGCGATACCTAGAAAGACTACAAAGGTCAACCATATAAGTGGCAATTGATAGGTCATATCAACAAGTCCGGGGCCAAAATAAACCGGTTCGTTCCTATCCTCATATAACATCTCGATTCTTTCTAGGACAATAGACCAAGCCTCTATTGCTACTATCGCTACAATCAAACCAGTCAAATGTAACTTGGCCGGCAAAGGGAAAGACGAATTCTTACCTTTATATTCTTTATATATACGCCAATAGATAAAAGAAATGATGCAAAACAACATGGAAAATACAATCAGTAGCTTGTCTTGAACCAGGGTATAGACAGGGTACGAAAAAAGATAATAACTAATATCCTTTCCATACGCAGGATCAACAACACCAGACGAAGAACTAAAAATATACAAAAGGAAAAGTTCCCAATTTTCGTATATAGGGAATATTACAGGAATAGTTATTAAAATAGATAATGGTAGTAACACTTTTATAGGATAGGTAATAAATAGCTTATCTACCCAACCAGCTTTAGTTACCTGATCATCCGAGCCTATATCTAATCTATCGTTAGAAATTAGCCTTGGGATAAACAAAAAATTAGCATAAACCAAGAAAACAATAATGACCGTTATCCCTATTGCAATAATATCTCTATAGGTTTCACGCAAACCGTAATAATAAACATACCCAAGAGTATCAAACCACCATAAGTCCATTAAAAAATTTACACAATAAGAAACAATTAAGACTATTAATAAAATTGCCCCGAGAGCAATATGAAATAAGCGGTTGTGTAAAATATTCATTCGTTTAGTCTCAATTTCAGCGTTATCTCTAACGGGTTCCTAGGAATTTGGATTGTGGGCATTTTTGGTATTCTAACGCGCTCAGTGAAATTCATAAACCTTACAATCCACTCTCTAAGCTTTCTTTAAATGGACCTTAATTGGTTACTTCACTATGACACACAGCACAAACTCTTGATTTGACAGCAGTCAAGACACAATCCATTTATCCTAATGGTGACGTAAAGATTTATTGACCCCCGTGGATCAAAGAGCTTGTATCCTATTATCTGTCTTGATGAAATAACATAAATCTACATACATTTCACCGATTTCACTTGCTATAAGGTACAGGGCTATTCTATTGTGATCAAAATTAAACGTGCCTAGACTGTTATGATTTTAAGGTTTACCTACGCTGGATTGGCCATAATCCTGATTTGTATGATCGCGGTCAGCTGCCAGTCACCCGAACAAGAGACCAACAAGACAACTTGGGCAATCGAAAGGAAATTGTCCACGCCGCATTATAAGCAAGAGATTCAACCTATATTCAATCGCCGTTGTGTGGCTTGTCATGGTTGCATTGGATCACCTTGTAATCTGAAACTTGATTCGTTTCGGGCAGCCGATCGAGGAGCAATGGTGAGGAATCCCTATTCCACTCACTTTGAAACCTACCTCCGCACAGGAATGGATGTTGTCCAAACTATCGATGAATGGCGTAGTCGCGGCTTTTTCCCTGTGATATCTCGAACAGGAACAGCACAACAGAATCTTGAGCAATCCCTTTTGTACCATATGCTCCTAGCTGGAACTCGGTGGAATCAACCCGGTTTTTCCTTATCAGCATTGGAATCAACCTATCAACACCGCTTTGCTCACCAATGCCCATCAACCACATCTTCGTTGCTGGAATATCTGAAGAAAAACCCGTCCGCTGGAATGCCCTATGGTTTACCTGCAATAGGTGATGCGGATTTCAATACCTTGAAAAACTGGATTGCTGCTGGTGCCCCAGGCCCGACTGAGCAAGATATTCAAGACACCTTACAGATCGATGACCCCCAGGCGGTCTATCAATGGGAACGCTTTTTCAATAACCCTGACAAGCGCTACCAGTTAGTCATGCGGTATCTGTTCGATCATACCTTTCTCGCTCACATCGTGCTAGAAGAGAGTCCAGACGATTTTTTTCGTCTGGTACGGTCAAAAACACCACCGGCCGAAAACAATAAAGATCTCGAAAACAGTATTGTATTCGAAACCAACCCGGTAGATATAATCGATACCCCTCTACCCTATGACAATCCATATACCTACGCTGGGGTGGAAAAGTTTTATTATCGTCTGAAAAAAATTACCACGCCGATTGTACAAAAAAGTCACTTTGTCTGGACTTTGAAACTCGATGATATCGAGTACCTTAAGGAACTATTCTTTGCTCGCGGATGGGATCCCAAAGCCGACCTCAATCCTCCTTGGGGTATCGGTAATCCATTCAGAATCTTTCGTGCCATCCCAACTGATATCCGCTCTCGCTTTATGCTTGAAAACTCTGAACTGATTGTTTCAGCAATTACTTATGGACCGGTTTGCCTTGGGCAAACTGCGACCTATGCGGTGAAAGATCAATTCTGGGTTTTTTTCGTCGACCCCGCGCACGATGCTACCGTACTTGAACCCGATCTGGGTTTAAACACGTGGAATTTGTTCATGGATAAATCTCAGCTCGGCAACAATGAATACGAAGATGCCTATGCAAAAGCATTGGCACGAATCCAGCCGGAAGGTTATTCCCTAGAAGCTATCTGGAATGGTACGCAGACAAATAAAAACGCTTGGTTGACCGTGCTTCGTCATGACACTAATACTTCGGTCATGAAAGGCGGAAAGGGTGGAATTCCGCGTACATTCTGGTTGGTCGACTACGGTGGCTTTGAGCGAATTTACTACGACACAGTCGCCGACTTCAAATATTGGAGTGGCGATGCGGAGAAGCTCAAAACTCTAATTTTCTTCGACAATCTCAGAGAAGAATTTCAGGACAATTTCTTGCTACTACTCCCAGCCAACCAACGCGAGAAAATCCGCCACAAATGGACACAGGGGATTGGTAGTGTAGCACTTTATGCCATGCCCTTTGCTGGAAAGGATCAACCAACGCAAATCGAAACGGGCGGACCACATCCACTTTTGAACCTAATTGGGCTAATCAGAGACTCCATGGGACCAAAAATCAGTGGCTTACCAGACAAACTGAATCCGCTGGAAAAACCCAATATTCCTGTCGGTGAGCCAATTGATAGTTACGAAAATTGGACTCGAGCGGTCTCTAACTTAACAGTTTCCAAAAACTATCAATTTCCGAGATTCCTACCCAGCGTAACACTATTAAGGCTTGATAACGGTATTGAATCGAAGGTATATTCCCTAATCGCCAACCGCGTCTATGCTTCACAGGATACCCTTATCTTCCAGAATTCGACCGCTCTTCCGGATGAAAATACGATGAGTGTCTATCCAACGCTAATTGGCGGTTTTCCTAATTTATTCATACAGCTAGATATAAACCAAACCACCGAATTTTTGGAAGAACTAAAAGGCATTAAATCTCTCGAAGACTGGAACCAGTTCAAATACAAATACGCCACACTGCGCAATGATGAAGATTTCTGGTCCATCTACGACTGGTTCAATCAGTGGAATTTTCAGAACCGCGGAATTCATGCGGGAATTCTCGACCTTTCTTACTACAACATTTCCGATTCCGGTTATTGAAAAATCCAGGCTAACAACCAACCAATTTTCGACGAACTCTCATTTTCAGAATTCGTTCAGGCACACACCTAATCCATAGATTCAGAAGTTATAAGTTAATTAGTCGATGGAATTTTAATATTACGCACAAAAACTATTGACCACAAAGCAACTGTAAGTGCAATCAACACGTCACTCAAATAATGTGCATTGATCACTACCCGGCTGATTGCGACTGCAACGCTATATAGAATTAACACAACGCAAATAATACGATATTTTGCACATAGGTAGATTGAAACAGATAGCGCTAAAGCAAAGTTAACCGCTGCATGCCCAGACGGCATTGAGGTAAATGCTTTTGCTGTATTAAACCAACTCAACCCATAAAGTTGATCGCTTAGCAATAAATCTGGGCGATACCTCGCAACAATCATCTTAATTGCAAATGTAACGACATAAGCGATCAAGTAGCCTAAGAAAACCATTGCGTATTTTCTAGCTATTTCATTCTTTCCTTTCAATACATACCAATTACTAATTGCACCGATCAATAATTCAATGTAGATCATCTGTTTTGAACTCGTCCAGGCATCAATAAAAGCACCTGTTTTGTAAAACAGATCATCATGATGAAGTTGACTTAAAGCTATGGCTACAGTTTTGTCGATAAACAGATATGAAATGATTCCAAAAGCTAGAGAAACCAATCCGACCTGAAACAAGATTTTACTTATTGCATTCATCATTAAACGCTTAAAAAATTAGGATCACATCTAACACTTAGACGTTTTTAATTTTCATAAGCCCTCACTTCTCAGCCGACAGCCATAAATTGAACTTTAATTTACTGATCGATATGCCATCACTGAATATGCTCCAGGTCCGGTTTCATTCTTTGTTTGAATGTCTATTCTGATAATCTGAAAATATTAAGGCAACCGATCTTTTACGCGCTTCGGGTACTGCTTGCCATTTTTCTAGTTGCTCTTTTTTCGGTATTCACGAATAGGGTAGATGGTCCACTCCAGACACTATCTAAAACGGAAAACTAACACGCTGCTTCACTTGTAATAACGCCTGTTAACTGGTTAATCTTTTGCGCAAATCCCATTGGTATGTTCCAATGATAAACTCGTACAACGCACCAACACCTCAGTGGAAACGTGTTACCTCAAACTCAAAGCAAACACTTTAAGTGCTCCCGTTGATAAAATAAAATGTTCTCTGGGGAAAAACTAAAATTATTTAAAGTATGTTGGGTAGCGCTATTGTTCTGCCCGATGTTACTCCAGGCAAATGAAAAGGTAAAATTCGGCACCAATTGGGTTGCGCAAGCAGAACACGGTGGGTTTTATCAAGCATTTGCTGACGGTACGTATGCAGCCTGCGGATTGGATGTCGAGATCGTGCCAGGTGGACCTAATGTCAACAATCGCGCTTTGCTACTTGCCGGAAGAATCGATTTTATGATTGATGGCAATTTACTACAGTCCTTCAACGCAAGAAAAGAGAGTATCCCGCTCAAAGTTATTGCCAGCATATTTCAGCGAGAACCACAGATTCTCATTACCCATCCAGGACAAGGCCTCGATACCTGGGAAAGTCTCAAAACAGCCCCGGTTTTGTTTATTGGAAATGGTGGTTTTCATTCCTACTTTCAATGGATGAAGAGCATCGGATTTTCAGACAGTCAACGACGGCCATATCACTTTAATTCTGCCCCATTTCTAGCTAACCGTAAATCAGGTCAACAAGGGTATATAACCGCAGAACCCTTGGTTATCGAACAGATTGCGTCCTTCACACCTAATGTCTTTTTGCTTGCAGACTACGGATTTGATACTTATTCCACCATGCTTGTGACGATGGAAAAAACACTACAAAACAAGTCTGATGTTGTGCAATGTTTTGTTGATGGCTCTATTATTGGCTGGGTCAATTTTTTATATGGGGACCGAAATGCCGCAGTCACATTAATCAAGGAAGATAATGCGGATATCACTGATAGGACGATTCAATTCGCAATCGATCAAATGAAAAAGTACGGTATTGTCGATTCTGGCGATAGCCTGACCCTGGGTATTGGTGCTATGACAAATGAGCGGGTCCAGAATTTTTATCAAAAAATGGTGATAGCAAAAGTTGTCAAACCGGGCCTGGATTTTGGGAGTGCCTACACACTTGAATATATCAATAAGGGTGTTGGTCTCGACCTAAAGAAGAAACTAGCCGGATTGTGATTACTGACGGTAATCTATCTTGATGTGAAAAAGTGTAGTGATCCTCAAATCGCTACACATCTTATTAAGTCGATGGCACAAAAATGACAGGCAAACCCTTGCTAAGCCTTCAACAGGTCAGTAAAACGTTTTCCAATGGTACCGAGGCTCTATCCAACCTGACCTTGGAGATTGAAGAAGGGTCCTTTGTTTCCCTTCTAGGTCCATCGGGTTGTGGTAAATCCACTGCTTTGCAAATTATTGCAGGTTTGTCCAGCATGACGACTGGAAAAATAAGCTGGCCAACGTCGGCACCTACTCGGAACCTACATCCCAATGGCGAAATTTCATTTGTTTTTCAAGAACCCACCCTGATGCCCTGGGCAACTGCTTTTGATAACGTTTGGTTACCGTTGCGACTAAAAAATCTGTCAAAAGTTGTAATTCATTCAAGAGTAGAAGACGCGTTACAAAAGGTGGACTTATTGGATTTTGCAAACGCCTATCCGCGTGAGCTATCCGGCGGTATGAAAATGCGGGTATCGATTGCCCGTGCCTTGGTTACCCGCCCAAAGCTTTTATTGATGGATGAACCCTTTGCTGCGCTTGATGAAATGACTCGTTTTAAACTCAACAATGATCTTCTAAAACTGTGGGAACAGTTCAATTTGTCGGTGATATTTGTTACTCACTCGGTTTTCGAAAGTGTCTATTTATCCAAGCGGATATTTTTAATGTCCGCACGTCCGGGCCGGGTAGTTACCGACATTAGCATTGATAAGCCGTATCCGCGTGGTGATGAATTCCGTACTTCTGCAAGCTATAACAACTATTGCCAAAAAACCTATGAATCTTTGCGTCTGGCAATGCACCAAGAAACAGTTTCATCCTGACCGGTATGGACGAGAATTACCCCGCCCATGCTGGCTCCGAACAAGTCGTGAGATGGCTATTGCCAATTATAATCATGGCATTGAGTGTTTGGGTATGGGACCGAATCTGCATATGGAATGAAATTCCTAGTTATATTCTTCCCCGACCCTACGATGTCCTTGAGGCGCTATTCGATGATCATACGTTATTACTCGAAGCGCTCGCAGTTACTCTTAAGATTACCCTGAGTGCATTGGTAATTGCCATATTTGGTGGTGTCGGGATGGCTATGCTGTTTGCCCAATCGAAATGGATTGAAATGGCTTTTTTTCCTTATGCAGTCATTTTGCAGGTGACCCCTATCATCGTCATCGCTCCCCTGATTTTTGTCTATGTGGATTCTAAATTCGTGGGACTGTTGATGTGCGCATGGATCGTTGCTTTCTTTCCCATACTTTCTAGTACCACCTTAGGCCTCAATTCTACTGACCATTACCTACGTGCGATGATGCGGCTATATGGGGCCAATCGATGGCAAACGTTGTGGTATTTACGTTTACCCGCTGCCTTACCGTACTTCCTAGGAGGCTTGAAAGTCGCAGGGGGATTGGCGTTAATAGGCGCTATTATTGCGGAATTTGTTGCCGGCACTGGGGGCATTGGGTCAGGACTCGCCTTTGTAATTCTGGAAGCGAGCTATCGGTTAAATATCCCACGCATGTTTGCTGCAATCTTCCTAATTTCACTCACCGGCTTGGTAATATTTCTATGTACCAGCCTTCTGTCATATTTCCTACTCCATAAATGGCACGAAAGCGAGACGAAGTCGGAACAATGACTTGCAAATAGGGTAATTTGGTAATAAAAAGTTAAACGCGATCAGATGATAATCCATGAAAACTAGTGAAGAGCAATCGGCAAGTTCGCTAGTCGATGCTCCTCAGGGAAAGAAAAAAGTTGGATTTTGCCTGTTAATCGGTGGTGCGATTTTTATGATTATGGGTGGGGTGAGCATGTATCTGCCATCGCTTCCTTTATTGGAAAATGCCTTTCATCGAACCCAAGGTGAGCTTCAATTCACTCTAAGCATCTATTTGTTATTTTTTGCACTTTCACAACTACCGCTTGGATTATTATCGGACCGTTATGGACGAAAACCCATATTTATTATGGCATTGTCTATGTTTGCATTGGGGTCGGTCATCACATTATCTGCAGAGAATTATGGTTTGTTCGTGGTTGGCCGAGCTATTCAAGGGCTTGGCGCTGGCGGACTGTCAACATTAACGAAAACAATGGGGCGCGATGTCTATTCCGGCGACGAGTTGACGCAAATAACCTCGTACCTTGGGGTTGTTGTTGTAGGAGCGCCTTTTTTATCATTAATTATCGGCGCGCACATTGATCAACTACTGGGATGGCAGGGCTCTTTTTTAATTCTTGCCGGCCTGGCCGTAACAGAATTGATTTTGGTTAGCCTCTTTTTACCCGAAACATTCCCTGAACGTAAGCGTCAGCGGGTTTCCCTTCGAACGCTGCAACACGATATCGGGATAGCTTTGCATAATAAGGTTTTCCTACGGTATGCAGTTATATTCGCAATGATCAATACAATCGATGTGGCGTACAATACCGTGGGCACTTTCTTTTACCAAAATACCTTACATTTATCCTCAATTGAGTTCGCCTGGCTCGGCGTATGTCTCGCTGTCGGACTGCTCATGGGACTTTTTATCTGCCGTAGAATACAGGGTGGTAGAAACGATATTTTAGGGTGTGTTTTATTTGTCATCGTTTCAACCATGCTGTTATTCGTATCATTTGCCAAAATCGAATCCGTCCCCAGTTTATTAATACCAATGCTCATCTTTTCGGTGGGAATGGGCATTCTTTTCCCCTACGCTTTCTCAAAAGCGCTGAGCGCAGCGGATCATAGGGTTGGGTTATACAGTTCGTTGATGGGTTCATTTCAAATCGGGGTATCTTTCTCGGCTAGTTGGCTTATCTCCCTTTCCTACGACGGTACATTGCTATCCTTTGCCGTCATTGTCGCTGTTTGCACTGTCGTAATTACCTTTTTGACGTTGGCGACGAGGTTAGCGGAATAAATAATTTTAGGCATTTTAAATTCCTGTGTCTGCGTCTAATCCAGAGATAGAATTCGCACTCTTAATTTTAAAGTAAGTCATATCCGACAATGAAGAAAAAGACAAAAATAGGGAATCGGGTAACATTGGGCCGAAAACCGAGCATGAGGACCGTCCGCTGGATTCATCGCCTTGCGGTTTCAATCCCTGTTTACTGTTTGCTTATAGGAATTCCCATAATATTGACAGTCGAAATCGAATTACTTAAGGATGAACGCATTCTCCGGCTGGTTCTACTGATTATCCTATTGATTTTCTGCTGCGTATTGACGCGTGGTATTGTGATTAAAGTAGGGATGTACGCAATCAAAAAAACACTCAGTGATTTCACTCCCGATAGGTTGATCAATCGCTTTAAGGAATGCAGTCCCAAAGTCGGTTATTTTGGCCCCAAACAGGATCAACTCGTTTTATGCTTCCATGGGTTTACGTCCTCACCAATGGAATTTGAGTTTCTCGCCGATCGATTGCGAAAAGAAAGAATCGATTTTTATGCTCCATTAATCCAAGGGTTCGGACAAATCCGACAGGACATGCTATTCAAGCTTTTCAAGGAAGATTGGTTCCGGGAAATTATCGATATTTACGATCTTCTCACCCCTCGTTATAAGCGAATTAGCGTGGTTGGCCATTCCATGGGTGGGATGCTGGCTTGTTTTCTGGCACAGAACCGGCCAATCGAAAATCTAATTCTATCTGCACCAGCAATTTTTCCACAAAAAAGGGAAAACCTGTATGCTTGGGCTATTAAATCCCGCATGTTACACGCGGTACTTTCCTGGACTGTCCCCATGTTTCCAAAACCACTTAGAGGCGGACGCTATGCGCCTGCAGACACGCTCGATGAAGAATCGGCTTATCGATACTTTCAATATCTTGTCGCTCCCATCCGTTCAATGTTCGGTATGCTAGAGGCACAAGCCATGGTTGATCTTGAGAAACTGAATTTTACATCACTCAGTCTTCTTTATGGTGCCCACGACATTACGGTGGATAATATCGCTATAGAAAGGCATTTAAAACGCAAAGGAGTCCCATTTCAGCGTTTCGTTTTTGAAAACACGGCACATAATATCTTTGTGGACAACGACCGATTCCGAGTTAATAGCACGATTATGGGCATTCTACAGGGCAACCAGTCTGGTTCTAATCCTTTTCCAAATTCCATTGATTCTCGCTCCGTCCATGAATGATTTAGGCTAGGCTTATTGCACTGCTGGCTCCCAGCGAATAATTTTTAGATCCAGAACAAACACAGCATACAAGACTGGGACAAGTACTAGGGTAATCACCGTAGCAACCAATAAACCACCTATTTGGGCATAGCACAACGGTTGCCACAACGGTCCACCATGAATTGCCAGTGGCACTAACGCCATCACCGTCGCCCCCACGGTCACAAGCACCGGACGAAGGCGGAGGATACCCGCGTCGAGGAGTGCCTGTTGAAAGGGTTCACCTTGTTCGCGTCTTTCCTCGATAAAGTCGAACAAGAGGATGACATGGCTGACGATGACACCAATGAGGCTCACAATGCCTAGGAACGCCATAAAGCTGAATGGAAAACCCATAATATAGAGCGCGATTATGGCTGAAACCATCCCGAACGGAACCGCTGCGAAAACCAACATCGGCTTAATGGCGTTCTTAAATTGAAAAACCAAACACACAAAAATCGCCGCAGCGGAAAGCACCATGACTTTAGCCAGTTCTTTAAAGCCTTTAACTGAATGCCCGTGGCTACCAGCGATTACCAGATCATAGCCAGCAGGCAAACGGTTTGCAAAGTTTTCGAGCCGCCCACTGATAGCACCAAAGATATCCGATGGAAGTGCTCCCGCCATTGGAAAGGCAATAACCGTTACCGTCCGGAATTGTTCAAGTCTTCGGATACGCTGCTGTTTCATGCGGTAATCGATAGATGCGATTTCTGGTAGAGGAATCTTATTGGTGTTTTCTGAAGAATAGATATAGAGGTCTTTTAGTTGCGCGAGTGTTGCACGTTGTTCGGGCCATAACCTGGCGACGATAGGTATCTGACGGTTACCCTGTCGTAACGTAGAAACTTGAACACCCGATAAACCCGCTTCGGTCGAACTCGCGATATCTTGGTTGGTGATACCGGCGAGACTAGCTCGATCGGCTTGAACATTCATTTTTGCTATTAAGCTTGCATCACCCCAGTCTTGGCGCACACGTCTAGCCGCAGGGGCGGCGTTTAGGATGTCGACAACCTGCCGCGCTAAGTTTTTTAACATTAAAATATCGGCAGCTTCCTCGTCCGGTGTAATTGATGCACGCCCAGAAAGTCGGATAGCAACGGGAAACTTAACCGGATTGGTTTGCAATTGTCTAACATCGACAAAGGCACCAGGAATTTGTTCAGATAACGCTTGTTGCCATCGGCTGACAAGAATCGGTGTATCATTTTTATTTTTGACCCGAACAACGAGCTGGGCATAATTCGGCTGCTGTAATTCTGGTGTAACGGTAAACCAGAATCGCGGAGCCCCGCCACCGATGAACGCAGACACCGATTCAAGAATATTCTGCGTATTTCCAGAATCACCAGTGTGTTGGTTCTGATATTCGGCTGTTACTTGATAGATGATCTTCTCGGCCTGTTTTGCGACTGCATTTGTTGCCGTCACACTGGCGTCGTTTCTTAGCCAAATATCAACGTAGGAGATGTATTGAATATCGTCAGGGAAAAAGGATGTTTTTAGATGTAGCTTAAAGTATCCACCAACGAATAGAAAAACTAACGCAACGGAAAGCACTTTGTATCGATGTTTAATGGCATAGTTACCCACTCGATAATAAAATCCACTGAAACCCTGGCTTCGTCGTTCGGTCATCGATAATTGGCTTTTTGTTGACGAACGCAACAAATAATATCCAAGGAAAGGGACAAAAGTCATCGATACCAGTCTCGATGCAATTAATGCGCAGGCCATAACAACCGGAAGACTACGAAGAAAATCACCGGTGTTTCCACTGAGCATTAAAAACGGCATGTAAGCCACGACATTAGTAATGGTGGCAAACATAATGACCGACGCAAGTTTGGTAGGACCCAGCCAAGCCGCAATTTTCCGTGGCCAACCGTCTGCAAGATTACGCTTTATAGCGTCTCCTGCCACCACCGGATCATCAACTAACAAGCCTAAGGCAATGATTAAAGTAGCGACCGAGACTTGTTGAAGCTCGATCCCAATTAAGTAGATCGCGACAAAGGTCAATGCTAGGGTAATGGGAATACATACCATTAGCAATACCGCAGAACGCCATTCCCGAAATCCTAGAAAGGCAACAAGCACCACTAGAATAATGGCCTCGTACAAAGCTGTCATGAATAATTCTAGATTTTCACTTACCTGCCGAGGTTGGTCAGAAACTCGGGCAATGATCAAATCTGTCGGAAGTTGTGCTCGAATGGTAGATAAAGTGCTGTCAACCGCTGTACCAAAGCTATTAATTTGTTGGTTTTTGCGCATTAAAACCGCCAGTGAAACCGATCGACTTCGATGCCATAATCCATCCGAGTCGGGCCACGAATAGTAGTTCAACAAATTCGGTGGGTTTTGATACCCTGGCTGGATCTCCACCAGGTCACGCAAATAAACCGGCGTGCCTGAATTTGTATGGGAAAATACCACATCGCCAATTTGACGTGCGCCACTAAATTGCGTCGCGGTATCAATCAAAAACTGTGAATTTTCTACCTGTACCAGACCACCGGGTAGCGTTGTGTTATAGGCTGCTAAGAGCTCTTTAATGTTGGCAGGTTTCACCCCATAGGCAGCCAGCTTAGTTTGTGAATAGTTAAGTAAAACCTGTTGCTGCTGAATACCCGACCGTCGTACTTTAGCGACTTGTTCAATGGCTTGCAGATTACGCGAGATCAAGTCACTGAAGTTATCGAGATCGGCATAACTATATTTGTCCCCATCGATTTGGGTGAGCTGATTTTTAACGTCCGCTGGATCGTGAATTATAATAGGATCCCACGCATCAGGATGAAAACGCTGGAATCCCAGTTTAATTTGAAGAAAATGGTTGACCCTCGCCAAAATGGAAGTATCTTGGGCATCGATTTCGGCATCCAAACCAACGAAGCTGGGCCCGATAAATGTTTTTATATCGCGAGCAAAGTTCTGTGTTCTAAGCCGATCAACCAGTAAATTTATCGAATGGTGCACAATCGTGGGATTCACGCTTCGGGGGAATGCAACGACGATAGCGGTTCTTGAAGACTGCTGATTAGAAGGTAGTCCGCTACGGATTTTTTCGATAGTGCGGCGAATACTACGTGCACGAAGCGCAATTTCCACCGCGCTTTCACTTGGGCTGGCAACTGTCAGGAGCAAGGCAGCAGTTTCGCCAAATCCGCTGTTGAAATCTATGGGTCCCGCCCCAGGAGGTAGTTGATTACTGATGTCCTTAAGTTTTAAATTGATATCGTTAAAGGCTTCTTCAGTGTCATTGATGGATTCCGATAATTGAACTTTGATGATGGATACACCCGGAAGAGTTAATGACTTGATGCCGTATGACGTAGCTTGTGATGGATGGATTGCTGAACTCTCAGCGATAGTCTCTTCAATTTGACGAGTGACTAATTGTTCGATTGTTTCAGCATTGGTTCCTGGCCATGGCGTAACAACGCTTGCAACCCTGACAGGAACTTCAGGATCTTTGCGTTTTGGGATTTCCGCATAGGAATAAAAGCCAAAAATAATGACAACAATCAGCAGTACCCACGAGAGTTGTCGATTCTCCGTGAAAAAGCGCGCGGTATTACAGGTATTTTCAATGAGTTGATCATCAGGCGTATGCGGCATGCGGTCTGCTTGTCCCTAGGGAATTACGCTTACCCTTTCACCGTCGGCAACCATCTGTGCGCCAGTCACGATAATTTGGGCACCGGTTTCCAGGCCGCTTTCAAGAAGGATGCGGTTACCGATTACTTCATCACCAAGTTCAACCTCCTTTAGCCGGGCTATTGTTGCGTCGTCCTGCTGTTCAATTTGATATACTGCAAAACCATTTGGATTTGCAATGGACTGTACAATCGAGGCTAGTGGAATAACAGTAGTACTATCTCCCGTCACACCAGTCGAGACTTTCAAAGCAGCAACCATCCCGGGTAAAAGGGAATTTTTCGGATTATCAATAGTGATCTCTATACCAAATGTGCGTGTTGATGAATCGGCTTTTGGCGAAATCGCTGTAATTATTCCAGTGAATTGGGTCGCTGGAATCGATTCTGTAGTAATCTCCATCGATTGCCCCGTTTTTACGTGTTTCAGCATCAAGTCTGGGACATTAAAGACAGCCTTGACCGATGAAACATCTGCCAACACAAAACCCACGCTGCCCACATTAACCAAACTACCAATTTCAATGTTTCGTTGGATAATAACGCCCGCGAAGGGGCTTTTCAGCATCGTGTAACTCAGGTTAAGTTTCGCTTCATCCAGCTGAGCGAGGGTAGCATTGACTTCAGCACGATCACTTTCAAACTCTTTTCTAGCATGATCGTAGTCGGGCTGAGTAATACTTTGGGTGGCGTACAGGTTTTTTGCCCGTCGCATATCGTCCCGTGCTTTTGCCAAGGCCGCTTTAGCTTTGTTTAAATTAGCATGAGCCACTCTGACCTGATCTTGGTATTCGACATCCCTAATATGGGCCAGCGTGACGTTTTTTCCTATAAAATCATTCTGTTGAATATCACGAGGTTTCTGGTTTGCGCCAGGTTTTGTTAAGATCTTTTGGATATAACCACCAACTTTGAATGCAAGATCGACCTGAGTGTAAGGATCGATACTCGCAGAGTAGCGAATTGCATGAATATCAAACAAATTTTCAACACGTTGAATGCGAACCGGGGTGATGGGTTTCGAAATTGGATCCATGCTTTGATTGCATCCCACCGTGATAACAAATAGGGATAATAATAAGGCTCGAAACAGCAAAATCACGGGCATTCTCAACTATCTCCGATTGCTTTTTCCAAGTCAGCGCGAGCATTCCACATAGAAAGAACCGACTGGTTATAGTCGTTGATAGCCTTTGATAGTTCTGATTCAGCACGCAATACATCTTGGAGCAATACAGCTTTTTCCTTGTACCTACTGGTAAACACTCGTAGTTTTTCGGCCGCAGCGTTCCAACCTAATTGGGTAACGTTGATATTATTGCGGGCCTCCTCTAACTTTCGGAGACGACTGTAAACGTCGACAATGGCGTGTTGCTGAGCCTGTTTAAGCTCATTATTAGCTTGCACAATGGCCTTTGCCTTTTGCGCCAACTCATCTTGTTTGCGACCCCAATCGTAAAACTCCCATTTAGCGTGTATTCCAACTGTCGCATCAGTGTCTGGAATAAAATCAACCCCATACAGCTTCAAATAGCTGACTCGAAAATCAACCGTTGGAACATATTCTAATTTTTTGATTTCGTGGCTTATATTTTCATGTTTAACTTTTAGTCGGGCTTCATGGATGTCTGGCCGCTGGTTTAACGCTTTGTCAACAACTTGAGTCGGCTTAAGGTTAAGCATGTCGGAATCAGGTAGCGGGCTGACTCTAAAAGGAGTGTCCAATGGCCGTGCAAGCAGGAGGTTCATTTGCTCTTTTTGGGTTTTGAGCGTGTTACCCTGAGAAAATGCCTCGTGCTTAGCTTTAGCAAGGCGTGAATTGACTTCCATCGCTTCGTATTCCAACGCCGATCTTTCTTCAACATATCGGTCGACGAGTTGTTTCAGAGATGCATAATAGGCTATTGAAATTTGTTTGGCGTCAAGCGCGCTTTGAGTCTTCAAAATTGAAAAGTATTGCTGCTTGACCTTTTTCGTTATATTTTGTTGGTGGGAACGTAGCTGTTCTTTGGCGATACCTTGAGCGATCTCAGTCTGATCAATGTTCAGGGCGATCCGATATTGGTCAGAAAGTGGTAAACGGACGCTTGCGCCGAAAGCCCCGGTGAGACCCGATTGAGACTCGATGGTGGTGTCGGTGGTTGGAATTGGGCCGGTACCGGGAAATGTTCCAAACTCGCCCTGATTGAAGGTATATTCCTGTGAAGTCAGATTGTGGCTACCATGGGACTTGACCTCCAACTTCGGTAATCGTTCAGTGCGTGTTGCGGCTACCCGGTCTTCCGCTTTTTCCACTTGTAGTTCAGCATTTTTGATTTCCAGATTGTTCATATCGGACAATTCTATTGCCAATTTTAGGGTCAATATATCGTCCATCTTTACGGTTGGATCTTGACACTGGCCTTCCAGCGCTACGAAGAGAAGTAAGATAACAGCGTAAACCCGGATCATTTTACTCAGAAACATACGAGCACAATCTTGAAAAGCAAGGTATTCACTTATCTGATAAGTTGGAAATTTAATTTCGAACAGAAATTGACAAACACTGTTAAACCGGGGTCGCCTTTTAGACTGTCCTGGCATAGACGCAGTGGCCGTAAAACGGGACGTTGAGACCATCTGTTTTATTATTTCGAGGCGGTTAATTGCGCTATTAAACGACATATCCGCTTTTGCACAGTAGGTTCTCAATTCTCAGGCAGCCTCCTAGTACTCATTTTTCCTTTAGCTCTCCATATGGGCTAACGAAATAGGACTTGCACAAATGACCACCACAGCGCTGAATACATTCAGGGGCCTGTTTTTTTTTAACATTCACAATGACCTCTTTTGGAGTATTGGCATTGATCGTCACTGAGTAGGCATTAAGGAAAATACCCAAAGACCAACAAGTTGTCAATTCCAACATCGTTCAGCACACAAATGCGGCACTGGTCAGAAAATAAGTCGAATTCAGCAAAGAAAATATCAATTGCTTTGCAACTCGGGCTTACCAGGGATTTCAGTGTAGCTATTTGTTTCAATTAGCAATTAAATTCATTTTGGATGTATAGATTTCTAATGGGAACGATGATCTTCCTTTTAAACACCAAATAATTACGTCACCCCTAACATTAAAGCACTTATGCATGTAGCGAAGTTATCACAAGAGCTTCGCCTTGTTTTCATGGCTCGTACCACGAATAAATTTTCTCACATCTAAGCGTTAGGAGTGAATGACTTGTCAGGAAGCTGTATAGTTCCTATGAATCATTTATACGGATAATTCCATGAAACTACTGATACGCAATCTCGCTCGAACCACAACGAAGCAGGCGCTCCAAGCTATGTTTGAATCCCAAGGGGCAGTACAATCCTGTACATTGATATTAGACAAAGAAACCGGTAACTCTAAGGGCTTTGGCTATATTGAAATGCCCAGACAGGGTGATGCCAAGGCAGCCATGAAAACTCTCAATGGCAAAAAAGTGGACGGCAACAAGATCCGCGTTAAAAAGGCTGAATCAAAACCGAATTCGGGAAATCATCAAAATGCCAGATTAGAAACTAATTCAACTAGCAAAGATCCCCTTCATGGCGTAACACTAGAGATGATAGTTACACTGTTGGTGGAAAAATATGGCTGGAAAGAGTTAGGACGCCAAATCACGATTAAATGCTTCACCAATGATCCAAGCATCGTCTCCAGTCTAAAATTTCTACGAAAGACCCCTTGGGCACGGCAAAAGGTTGAAACGCTTTATCTACAAACTAAACGGCCAGTCAACAATATTTGGCCAATATCCCAAAGCCGTTCAAAATAGAACCCATCATCTTCGCTCACTGAAAATCGCAGATTTCGTTCTTAAACCCGGCATCCAAACGCGCAAACTGCCCAATGTTGGACTTCTGAAGCTCCTGCGTAGCCATAGCTCGAAATCGTTTATTTTGAAAAACGGTGAAGAAAATCATGGCAAAATAACCGTAGGGTAATTTTGGACTTTGGTCTACTAATTGCAGCTGGTAAAAAGGCTTTGAAGCATGTAAATGATGGTCTGCATGTCGGGAAAGGCCAACCATTGTATGGAGGGTAAACCAAGAATCGCTGTCCCATGCATCCTGGGCTTTATCGTTTCCCGGCAATCGAACCAATCCCCAATGTTCAAAATAGTTGATCGCTTCTAGCTTTCGGACTGCCGTAAGTGCTTGCATTAGAAAAACAATCATAGCGATTACCCCAAAATAATAGAATATCGCCAATAACAACACGCATTCGAAAACCAGCCCTTGCAATACTCGATGTCGAATGATGCCAACACTCCCCTTCAAGCTGTTTCTCAATCGGTCAGATTCTAATTGCCATGCGCTTTTGAATTGCGCAGGAATTGTTCGACGCCAGAAGCTTTCATAGGATTCACCAAACCTAGCAGTCGCCGGATCTTCTGGAGTACCAAAACGTCGATGATGCCCTCGAATATGCTCGGTGAAAAAGTGTTCGTAGCAAACTAAAGTCAATAAAAACCGACCAACAAACTTCATGTACATCTGTTTCCTATGAATCAGTTCGTGAGCCAATACGATACAAGAAAAAGCGGAACTCGTACCTACTGCGATCTTGATGGCAAAAAGGTTGGCCAAACTGATCAATACCGCATAGGCGGTACCCCATTGGAGTTGCATAGCCATATTCAATAGCAAGACAATATTTAATACCTGGACGACAGCTAGGGCTAACAAAAAACAATCGGATAACCACACCGGCAATCCGTCCTGCTGACATCGACTTTCCGAAGGGCTGATAAGGTCGACGATAACCAGCAGCCATATCGGCAACACCCAAATCAGCACCCAAAGATCGTGGTGCGGAGCAGCGGTCAAAAACAACGTAGCATACAGTGGAATTGCAAAGCAAAGACAATGATTAAAGATCAGCTTAGCACTGTGAACGCTCATTCTTATAGATCCCGATGAGTAAATGCCGGGCCATGCTGCATTCCCAACAACGCCACTAAGCCCGGAAAAATTATATTTGCATCCTACGAATTTCCACTTCTACGGTAACACAAAAAGTGTCTTCAAGTTGGAAAGAAATGACTTCCCGATATTGGCTCTACGTAGTATTGTTGTAATCAAATTACTCGAAGATGTGAACCACTTGGATGACAAATAAGTTCTACATTGGCCTATCGGTAACCTACCATGATTCGGCGTTATCTATTGTTGACGAACAAGGTGAGATTCTATTTGCCGAAGCAACAGAAAGGTATCTCCAGTACAAAAGGGCTTTAAACTGTGAACCTGATTCTGTACTTCGGATGACCGATTTGATTCACCGGTACTGTAATTCGGCGTCAGAAATTTCGGTGGCTTTCAACTGGAATAGAAAACGGCCGTTTTATGAGAAGTTCTGTGCCATAGCGGACTACTTCAGTCCTGTGGGATTGATGCGCCCACGCTTCAGTAAATCATCCACTTTCTTGAAAAAATATCAGCTTTTCCACATGCTAGCCTGTCAAACCAGAAGTATGGCGGGTGGCGGTATCAATTTAGCCAACAGATTACGTCACGAATTTCCAAAAATACCCGTACGATTTCAATATTTTAATCACCATCTCTGTCACGCTATAACAGCCTGTTATGGTAGTGATTTCGACCAGGCTGTCTGTATCATTGTAGATTCCTATGGGGAATCTGGCTCCCTCGCGTTTTACCATTATCAGGATGGTAAACTTAAATTACTCAAGGAAGTCAAAGGCATTGAAAGTCTTGGCTTTTTATACATGAAATTCACCGAGCTCTGTGGTTTCGACTGGTTGAAGGGTGAAGAATGGAAAGTCATGGGACTGGCGCCCTACGGACATCTCAACCCTGAAATCCTGGAAATTTTGCAGTCAATGATACGAGTTGAGGGCTTGGAATGCCGACAATCGCTGACAAATATTCGTAATGGCTTACAACATATCGAGGAATTGACCTGGGACGTTGTCGACATGGCTTATACAGGACAATATTTTTTTTCTGAATTTATGCAGCAGATCCTTTCAAACTTCCATGAGCTGGGATTGTCGGAAAACTTAGTATTGAGTGGAGGTTGCGCATTAAATTCTTCATTTAACGGTGAAATTTTAAATCGGACAAAATTTAAAAACCTATACGTTCCTTCTGCACCCGCTGATGACGGAACAGCATTGGGTGCGGCATTACTGGCTCAAAGTCAAGATCACCCTCGAGAATCTGGTCGGAAATCGCCCTGTTCTGCTTACTTGGGCTCTACTCTTTCGTCACAAACCTTGGAGCGTTTTGTTAAGTTTGGAGGATTTTCCAATGTTGAATATCTGCCCCAAACCCTTTATCAACGCACAGCAAAATTGCTGGCAAAAGGTTGTATTGTTGGCTGGGTCCAAGGAAAAGCAGAGTTTGGTCCCAGAGCCTTGGGCAATCGTTCCATTTTGGCCGACCCCAGAGACAAATCCATGAAGGACAAAATAAACAAACGCGTCAAATTTCGTGAAGAATACCGTCCGTTCGCACCCTCGATTCTCCATGAATTCGGAGAGCAATATTTTGAAAGTTATGAAGAATCCAGGTATATGGAAAGAACCCTCCGTTTTAAAGTCCATATGAGAGCCAAAGTCCCCGCTGTCGTTCATGTTGACGGCACGGGCCGATTGCAAACTGTAAAGTGGGAATGGAACAACCGATTTCATGGTCTCATCCAATATTTTCATCGCCTCACCGGTGTGCCAATTTTACTCAACACGAGTTTCAATATCATGGGTAAGCCCATAATCCATTCCGTAGAGGACGCGATCAGCGTTTTCTTCACCACTGGCATGGATGCATTGGTGATTGAGGACTACCTGTTTTTGAAATCGGATGTAGCCGAATCTTCATGAGCAATCTGACCCAATCATGTCGAGAGTCAACGTGTTCCGCTACTGATTTGAACATACGATCCAATCAAGAGGTTAATGTTGCTAATCGAGAGCTATTCCATAATTTAATACATGTGGAGGATTATCCTGGCGCTTTACCCTATGCTCGGAAGAAAATCGACGATTTGCTGGCGCGATTAAACCAAGGTAAAAGAAATACAGCAACTTCCATTGACGATCAAAATGTTGACATATTTTTCGGCCAAATAGACCGATGGTTACAATCAGGTCTAGACACCGACTCCAAATCACTCCGATTTCCTCTATTGGAAAATCACATTCCACGCGGTGAATTGGGTGAAATTATTAAGTCTGAAGAATCAATCAACGATAAAGAGTCTAAGGCATTCCGTCTACTTGCGCCAAGCCTCCTTTTGCAGCCGTGCTGGTTGCAAAATACCGGGCAAGCTAATATTGCGCATACTCCCGCATCAGCCTTACTGTTTCGTATTTATTCCGCTTCGCTTGGATACGAATCAAGAAAGGGTTTAAATCGACATCAAATTCACCTAGTATTGCAAAAACAGGGGGTACCGATGCCGCAATTGGAGCATTATGCTTCGATTATCAAATCCGGGATTCCCGACTGGGCATTTGCACCACCCGCCCTCTACCTTTGCCTTTGCCAAAATCTCCGAACCTTATTTCCAGAAGTTCTCGGTTTCACTTTGGCCCACATGTTCACTCCCTTACCAATACGATATCCCTGGCTTTTTCGCGCTATAGATACGCACGAAATATCTCTGTTAGCGAATCTTCAAGAAACTCCCGCCGAAGATAAAAACAATATCCTTAAGGCCATTGAAACTTATCGGTCTAGTGAATCCAAAACTGCAAGGTGGAAGCGAATACAATCCGGTTTCAAATTGTATGTAAACATCCACTCCGAACTCACTACCAATATTGAAAAATACCTAGCCCAGCATCTAACTCTTCAGCACGAAGTGATTAGTATTTTTCGGAGAAAGGCCATCTATGCTGCTGGTCACCACCGTGATCTAAAACTGGGTGGCCGCTCATTAGATGAATGGTTCCGTGCCAAGGAGTTCGACGGCGACACTTTCCTGAAAGAACTCTTCAACGCAGGGTATTTCGACCGAAAATCTCCCTATAACAGCCCATTCCTGAAACAGCTCATCACCTTCGATGGACCGATGTTCGGCGTATTCACCAAACAAGAGGTCAATACGATTGTTGACTGGCTAACAAATCTTCATACTAATCAACCCATCCAAACCGACGACTTTTTCGAAAAACCGCCACCTTTCCAACAGGGGCTACGTCAGATACCCGCGGTGACACAAAACTACACTGCTCGAGAGCTATTCTACTCACTATTGAATATCGATCATTATCCCGAAATTCTACCGGTAGCTAAAAAGCGGATAAAACGCGTACTAGCGGGCACGAATCGATCCATTGTTGATAAGAATACCGATTTATTAGGTCTGGCACCGTACAGCCACAAAACATTTGAAAAACGCATCCAAACACTCTACCAAAAGGAAATCACGAAATATCAGCGGTTTAAATCACCCCCCAAAATTGGTAAAAAGGTTTATAAATGGGGAATTCTTCAGTTAGCACCAACCATTTTGGTCGATGGATGCTGGTTGCAAAATATTGCTAGAGTCGATTGTTGGGACTCTCAGATAAATTCCAAGCTTTTTCAAATCCAAGCGGACGAAATCGGTAGTGGAATTCCCGAACAAAACCACCCGAATGTTTACCGAAAACTATTAAAAAGTTTAGAAATTTTTCTCCCTGAAGTAGATTCCCAGGCATTCGCACATCACCCTGACTTTCTTGACACAGCCTTCGATATACCCAATTATCTCTTGGCCATTTCCCAATTCCCTAAAACTTTTTTACCCGAAATCATAGGGTTAAACTTGGCGATCGAACTCGGGGGTTTAGGTACTGTATACCAACGATTAGTGGACGAATTAGAGTTCTGGGAAATTGATTCTCAAATCATCCGCTTGCATATTTCAATCGACAATTTGTCCTCCGGACATTCGGCGATCGCTGTGGACGTCATCATGCTTTATTTGGACAAAATCCTAAATCAGCATGGATATGACGCAATGCAGGAATCTTGGGAACGAATACGGACCGGTTATAACGCTTTGAAATTCGTAACCCGACGCTTCAAACTTGCAATTCTATGGCAATATAGCACCCGCATGTTACTTCCCGAAATTGCCCGTTTATCCGTATCGTCTCGAAAACTCAGTCACTAGCTTCAATTTGGTACAGAACACCTGTTATTGATTCGACTAAGGTCAAAAAAATAGACGCCTAAGCCTGTAGTTGAAAGAGAGCTGCTCCTGTGCACCACCAAAGCTATACTAATGAATTCAGAAACTTAAAAAAAACGTCAAATTTCCGTCAAATTATTTTTTCTAGCAATGCTTCAACCTATCTTGTTGTTTATTAATTAATTTTTAAATTGGCATGATCTTCGCTTTAAGGTAAAGTACTTATTTTCATGCACCTTATCTATTGCAATACAGGTACCCAATATGGTAGCGCAAGCACGTAGTCTAGCAGTCATTGTTAATAATGCCCCGGCTAAGAGGCACAATAGCGATTCTAAAATAAACGTTGAGATTAACGGTATTTTACAGACCACTTTGGATGTTGAAAATATGCTGGAATTGTTCGACAAACAAACACATGACTTGATTCCCCACGACGGCTATACCTTTGTAAATGACGAATTGAGCCTAACCATTTCCGTAGGAACCCAGAAACACTATGGCTGCCATTACAAACTGGTGATAGCTGGCCAGGACTTGGGAACGATTTCACTAAGACGTCGCACCCGATTCAAAAAGCAAGAAACCACAAAATTTGAAAATTTACTGTGCGCTCTCATTTATCCCTTACGAAACGCTTTGCTTTATCACCAAGCGTTATTGTCAGCAAGAACCGATAACCTAACCGGTGTATTCAATAGAACCGCCTTAGAGGACAGTTTAGACCGAGAATTTGAATTGGCTCGGCGCCAAAAAATGCCACTTTCAGCAATCATGGTCGATATCGACCACTTCAAATTGATCAATGATACTCATGGCCACCAAGTCGGCGATGCAGTGCTATCTTCATTTGCTAATTGCATCAAATCCGTGGCCAGAAAAAGTGATATTGTATTTCGCTATGGGGGCGAAGAATTCGTGATTATTCTCAGTAATACCAGTCTTGAAGGGGCCGCTCTGCTTTCAGAAAGAATTCGTAAAGCCGTTGAATCAGTCAAGATCGACGCCATTAAGGAAGATCTCAATATTACTGCAAGCTTTGGTGTTGCTGGCTTGAAAAATCAGGAAATGCCCGGCAAACTATTGGAACGCGTAGATCAGGCGATGTATTCAGCTAAACAGAATGGACGCAACCAAGTATCGGTTATTCATTAATCTTTTTACCCTATTCCCTTCCGACGATTTTT
Source organism: uncultured Methylococcales bacterium (assembly GCA_964653275.1). Classification (GTDB taxonomy): domain Bacteria; phylum Pseudomonadota; class Gammaproteobacteria; order Methylococcales. The sequence continues at coordinate 17,357 of CAZZET010000013.1, read as the reverse complement.
TTTACGACGTGTAACGTTGTTCCTCCCTTGTGGCTGTCCATTTTCAGGCTGAATACCTGCAAATTCTAATAAGGCAGCCATTTCTTTTTTGTCCAATTCGTAAAACGTGCGGGCTTTCAATCGCTCGGGTAACACTACTGGCCCGTAACGCACACGCATCAACCGACTTACAGTAATTCCCTGAGACTCCCACAACCGTCTAACGATTCTATTACGTCCTTCTTTAACCACGACACGAAACCAAGTATTGGCACCCTCCCCTCCAGCAGGATCAATACTATCGAAATGAGCTTCACCGTCACTCAGTTCCACACTGCTCAACAAAGTAGTTAAAATTTCTTCGGTGACCTTTCCGAACACTCGTACCGCATATTCCCTTTCCACTTGCTGAGAAGGATGCATTAGTCGATTTGCGAATTCCCCATTGTTTGTGACCAATAATAATCCCTGGGTATTTATATCGAGTCGTCCAACCGTAATCCACCGGCCAATCTGCAACTTGGGTAGTTGGGTAAAAATAACAGCCCTCCCCTCAGGATCACGGCGTGTAACCACCTCGCCCGAAGGCTTATGGTAGATTAGTACTCGGGTTGGCGCATCCAGCCGCTTGGCCATATTGATCTTCTTGCCTCTAAGGTGAAGCAAGTCATCATCCCTCATACGGTCTCCCAACTTCGCGGTTGTACCGTTGATTTTAACAAGTCCGTTTCGAATCCAACCTTCAATTTCCCGTCGTGACCCAAATCCCGCATGGGCGAGCACTTTTTGAATTCTTTCGCCAGTATTGACCTCTTTCGGCGAAAGATCGTCCAACTCTTGATCAGGACTCGGATAATTCGGCTTCATTAACTGGTTGTTGTGATAAATAAGCATCTTCGTTCTCCGAAAACACTTCGATCGATTCTTGATCTTCAAGCAAGGTCATCAACGACGGCAAATCACCCAAAGACTTTAAATTGAAATAATCGAGAAACTGCTTCGTTGTTGAATATAACGCTGGTTTTCCAGGAACATCCTTATATCCAACTAAACGAATCCATTGTCGTTCAAGCAGCGTACGAATCAAATTGGAACTGACCGCTACTCCGCGAATAGCCTCGATACCTCCGCGGGTAACAGGTTGACGGTAGGCAATAATAGCCAAGGTCTCCAAAAGCGCTTTTGAATATTTCGGTGGCCGTTCGACGAACAAGCGCGACACCCATTGTGAAAGTTCCTTTTTTATTTGAAAGCGAAAGCCACTTGCAACCTCTTGCAATTGAATGGGTCGTGTTCGGTATTCGTCGCTGATTTCATCTATGGCTTTTCGAACCTCCACTTTTTCTGGCCGTTCCGTTTCAGAGAAAACGCTTTGTAACTGAGCGATGGTCAACGGTTTATCAGCAGCAAACAATACCGCTTCGATGATTTGTCTTAGTTCCATTAGCTAAATTAATTCGCTGGTCTCACGAAAAGTTCGGCTAGAGGTTCCATTTGAATAAGCTCAATTAATCCTTCCCGAGTTAACTCCAAAATCGCGAGTAATGATACAACAGCCCCTCCTTTGCCCTCTTCTCGTGAAAATAACCCCAAAAAAGCTACCTTTTCTGCATGTTGTAAAGATTCCAATATTTTAGACATCCGCTCTCTAACCGAAAGCGGTTCCTTTTGTATATGATGGTGACTCAGTTGATCCGTACGCCGCATAACCTCCTGAAACGCAATCAACACAGCACTCATTTCAACATCGGGCTGTAACTTTAGTATTTCAATTTCTCCGATATCGATATGAGTTTCAAAAATATCGCGTCCACATCGAGGCAATTGGTCTAGGTCTTTTGCCGCATCTTTAAACCGTTCGTACTCCTGTAAGCGACGAATCAACTCCGCTCTAGGGTCATCATCGTCTTCTTCATCGCTAACCGGCCTAGGCAACAACATTCTGGATTTGATTTCCGCCAACAAGGCGGCCATAAGTAGATACTCAGCAGCAAGCTCGACATGAAAGCGATTCATCATTTCGATGTATTCGACATATTGCTGAGTCACCTTCGCAATCGAAATACCAAGAATGTCAAGATTTTGGCGTTTTATCAAATATAACAGCAAGTCTAAAGGCCCTTCAAAGGTTTCCAAAAACACCTTCATAGCATCAGGCGGAATATACAAATCTTGCGGCAAGCCATTGATTGGGCTACCATTCACAATCGCCAATTGGGTTTCAGGTTGTGCCACTAACACAGATCCTACAATCACTAATTACAGTAAGCTAACATAGCCAGTAAATCATAAACCAATCAATGCATAGATAACACTTCTAATAAATTCGAGGGGGTATCCCAAAATTGGGCTAATAAGTCCGGTCACAAATAGAGCCAAAAGAATCATTAAACCATATGGTTCAATGCGACTGAACTTTAATGATAAAGATATCGGCAACAAACCTGCTACCACTCGACTGCCATCCAACGGAGGAATCGGAAGAAGGTTTAACACCATTAATACCAAATTAATCAGGATACCCGCACTTCCCATGTAAAGCAGAGGAATTGAGATAGTCGAATTATCAAGGACAACTCCGAATTTAACTACAAATGCCCAACCAATCGCCATAAGTAGATTTGAACCCGGGCCCGCTAACGCCACCCAGATCATATCGCGCTTTGGATTACGAAGTTTTTTCCAATCCACCGGAACCGGTTTGGCCCACCCAAAAATAAATCCACCGACCATCAATAACAATCCAGGAACCAGAATGGTCCCTATTGGGTCGATGTGTTTTATCGGATTCAAGGTTAACCGCCCTAACATAAAAGCCGTATTATCACCCAGTTTTTTTGCCACCCATCCATGAGCTACTTCATGTACCGTAATTGCAAAAAGCACCGGCAAAACCAAAACCGCAAATTTTTGAATCAATGTGAGTTCTTCCATATTCAATCTATAGTTTTTTGCTCGATCATCATTGTAGTGTTTTCAACGCAACTGCAACACCTTTCCCTTGACGAACAATCTCTGGTGTATTTTCGGTCAGCAAGATTATTGTCGTGGGTTCATACCCAACGAAGCCACCGTCTACAATTAGGTCGACCTCGTGCTCGATACGATCTCGGATATCAACTGGATCCACAATGGAAGTGGTATCACCAGGTAAAATCAGCGTAGTGCTGAATAATGGTTGTCGGATAGATTCGATAATAGACTGTGCGATGGTATTGTCTGGCACCCGTATTCCCACGGTTTTACGTTTAGGATGTTGAAGACGGCGTGGAACCTCTCGCGTCGCTTTTAATATGAAAGTAAATGGACCCGGTGTAAGGGATTTTATCAACCGATACGAATCATTTCCGATTTTTGCAAAGTTGGAAATTTGCGATAAATCTTTACAAACCAAAGTAAAATTATGCTTATCATCCAATTTACGAAGACGTCGAATCCCATCCAATGCCTTCTTGTCACCAATTTGGCAAGCTAATGCATAGGACGAATCCGTGGGCAACACGATTATACCGCCCTTTTTAATAATCTCTGCACTTCTGGCGATCAGACGTAATTGGGGATTTTGAGGGTGAATTTGAAAAAACTGCGCCATCTGAAGATCTTGAAGATCAATTACTATTAGGTTTTTTGGCTACTTGATTTCGAAGATAAACCGGCAATGCCTTTTCAGCTGGCACCATTTGTTTCTCACAATATCCTTTGATTGCAAGTTGAACAACTCCCTTAGCACTGGGCAATAACTTAGGATCTATGCTATTTATTTGGCTGCTTAAGCGAGCCATCAAGTCATCATGATCACTTCCCCATCCGCTTCCTACACCAACTCCACGTTCCTCTTCTGGAAACAATACCTGGGTGGAATGAATGACCACTTCTTCACCCCAAAGCGACGCATACCCATTTCCGTCTTTTCGGTAAACACCCCAATACACTTCCCCCATTCTGGCGTCCAATGCTGTAAAAACAGTAGTTTCACCGGTTTTGGAAAATACATCCTGAGCCATAGCCCCAAGCGTGGACACGGGCACGACAGGTAAATCCGCACCCAATGCCACGCCCTGGATCACTCCAGCGGCAATCCGTACCCCTGTAAACGAACCCGGGCCACGTCCAAAAGCCAGGGCATCCAGTTGACCAAGAGTCAAATCAGCTTCTAAAAGCAAGGATTCCAACATGGGCAGGATCAGTCGATTATGTTCCCTTGGTGATACGGTATACCGTTCGATAATCTCGCCTTTTACGCTTAAGGCGGCAGAACAGGCCTCTGTTGCTGTTTCAACAGCCAATATTTTCATTCTGATCGTAAAAAAATGTCTGTACAACTTCTATAGACCGAGTTTTTTTCATATTCGGCAAACTATCCAAGAAAACACGCCCATAGCCCCGTGTCAACAAACGTGGATCACACAACATCAAAACACCTCTATCAGTAATGTCCCGAATCAACCGACCAATACCTTGTTTCAGTGCAATCACAGCTGCCGGGAGCTGATAGGAAGCGAACGGATTGTGCCCTTGTCGACGCAAACTATCAAGCCTTGCTTTTAATACTGGATCATTTGGTGACGCAAATGGAAATTTATCAATAATCACACATGACAAAGCCGAACCTCTCACATCCACTCCTTCCCAAAAGCTAGACGTACCTAACAGTACAGCGTCACCCTGAGTTTTAAATCGTTCAATCAATCTTGTTTTGGATTGCTGCCCTTGCACCAACAACGGATATTCGATCCGATCCTCCAACAATTTCGCAGCTAGTTGTAACGCTTTATGACTGGTAAATAAAAAAAATGTACGACCTCTGCTCGCATTGATGACTGGAATCGATGCCTCAACTACCGACCCGGTAAAATTTTCGGAAGTTGGTTCTGGCAGGTTTTTGGGATGATATAAAAGGGCCTGGGTAAAATAATCAAAGGGGCTTTCCCAACATTGGGTTCGTGCGCCATCTAAACCTAGTCCCGCCACGAAATGATCGAATTGTTTAGAAACAGTTAGAGTAGCCGAGGTAAAAATCCAAGTTCGTCCGAATTCCTCTAAAAATTGTTGAAACTCATCGCCAACATGCATCGGTGTTTTGTTTAACACAAAAGTACGCTTGTAGGTTTCAAACCATTTGATCCATTGCTCACCGGCTTCCTCAAGCAGAGATTTCAACCGATTTTCCATATCTCCACAACGCCGCCAACACGATTCCAAGCCTTTCCCCCGCTTAGCCGCTTCTTTCAAATGCGTATTCAATTTTTTCAAATGGAGCTCTAATTCCTTAAGCGCTTTGATTACCATAGGCCTAGACAAAACCTCATTCCAAGCTCCACGCCTCACTGAATCTCCAAAGGTCAAGCGCAATGCTCTTACCCGATTTTCCAATTCATCGGCCAAATCCTTGAGACTTTGCATATCTGGCGCATCCTTAACTTGCTCTATCTCGATATCTTTCGCCAAATCCAACATCTGCCGAGCACTTAGAGCCATTCCTAAAAACTGGGAAGCAGTTTCAGCCATATGGTGGGCTTCATCAACGATGACAACGTCGACATTCGGCAATAATTCACCAAATCCCCCTCCACGCAGAGACCATTCAGCGCACAACAAATGATGGTTAATCACTAATATTTTCGCTTCTTGTGCTCTACGCCGTGCTTGGACTAAAAAACAATCGGAATAGTCTGGACAATCTTGCCCTAAACAATTATCAGCGGTGGTGGTGATTTGACCCCAAATCGTGGATGTTTCGGATACTCCAGATATTTCCGAAATATCACCACTACGGGTACGACCTGCCCACTGGTTGATTTTGATTAACTCGGTCACTTCTTGCTTCCGAAAACCCAAATCGGAATTCATGGAATTTTTTAACCGGTAAAGGCAAAGATAGTTGCTACGCCCTTTCAACAATACCGCATTAAACGGAACGTCAAGAACCTTCTTGATAAGTGGTATGTCCTTATGGAACAGTTGATCCTGAAGATTTTTCGTGCCAGTGGAAACTATTAGTTTTTTTCCCGATAAAATCGCGGGAATTAAGTAGGCGAAAGTCTTACCCGTCCCAGTGCCAGCTTCGGCAACTAGATGCTCATCTGTCTCTATGGCTTGATTAACCGCTTCCGCCATCTCAGCTTGGGCGACACGAGGCACATAGCCTTCAATCTGTTTCGCTAAAGGTCCGTCACTTGCGAAAATATCCTCAAGATCTAACACCTTATACGAAGTAATTACATGCCAGGCAACAACTATAGTCACCCCTCAATTTGTCCAATACCGGAATCACAGTCAATGTTTAAAGGCCATCTTCTTTTGTCCACACCAATTGGCCGATCTTGCGGAATCGGGCCACCGATAAAGCCCCACGGTTATTTCTGGAAGAACTCGGTTTCCCCAACACATCGAGAATCTTATCCCGTTCCACCTCAAATATTTCAAAAGGCTGATATTCCGAATCCAATAATATGAGCACAATTGCGTCCCATTCTTTATCAACCTTTATCTGGCCAATACGTTGACCAGATTTTTGCCCATCGAATATCGTACGTCCCTTAATCTGGATCCTTTTGCCTTTCCGTTTACCCCGTCCAACGGCATCATACCCTTCGATCTTATCTTCGCATAACTCCAAATCCAATAACCGGGATGCGTCGTATTCCGCAATTTCGTTACTTAATCCGGGCAAAACTTTACCTGTCGATTTCTTATACTCGGCACCAAGTTTTCGAGCTTGGGTAATCAATTTGTCTACTGAGTAGACGGTCATGGATTAAACCTATCGTGACAGTAAAAATTCGGGCATCCCATCGAATAGATTATTCTCATCATAATGTAGGCAGACTGTTTCTCCCTTCAATAAAAGGCTTTCCTTTGTGGGTGCTATGCTCGGACCAGTCTATTCCAAGCCATTTTTCCGTGTCCATATTAATTCACCAATATTCCGAAAACGGGCCACCGAAAGTGCACCACGTTTTTTTTTTGCGTCACTTGACCCACCCAGCACCTCTAGAATCTTATTTCGATCCGCTTCAAAGATTTTAAAGGGTTGATAATCGGAATCCAGTAATATCAGTACGATTGAGTCCCATTCCTTGTCGATCTTGATCTGACCAATCCGCTGGCCTGTTTTGTTCTCATCAAAAATTGTACGACCTTTGATCTGAATCCTCTTACCTTCCCTAACTCCGCGCCCAAGAGCATCATACCCAATGCTTTCATCTTCGCATAAATCTAGATCCAACAACCGAGATGCGTCGTATGCTGCTATTTCGCTACTTATCCCAGGTAGAACCTTACCTTTGATTTTTTTATACTCAGCGGCTAGCTTTCTGGCGTCGGCAATTAATTTATCTTCTAATAAGTAGTCCGACATGCGGCTAAATAACCCTAATCGACTGTTGGATAGTCAGGTATTCTATCGGATCTAGCCCCATCATCAAAGTATACTAACCATTTCGAATTCTCTTCGCCCTACCCTAATTCTTACTCCAAGAGTACGTCACAAATTTACCTGGCCCACAACTCTCACCAAATTTCGTAGAAAGAAAATGGGGACCTTTAAGATACAAGGAACACATCCCAGAAGAGCGAAAACACACGTGATCGCGTTTTTCAGGTACAACACAATCGAAAGAGAGCAAACACACCAATTTCTAAATAATTGTAAGTATTTGTTTACAGTCTTACTTAAATAAGTATAAAAGCATCGCAAAATATTACTTCAAAATATCTTTAACCTTTTGTTTATTTTGAATATACCAGGCATTAAATACTCTTTTTCAAATTGACGACATCAATTGGCATTTGATTTGCTTTAGAGATTTTAGACACCCAATTTAAACACAGGACAAGAAAAATGAGCAACTTAAAAGAAATCGGTCGTATCAGCTTGATTTTTATCGTAATTTGTACTGCTTTTAGTAGACTTTATCTTGTTTCGGCAATCAAAAACAGGGTTTCCCAAAATAACAGGTAAGAAGGATTGACCCTATTCACTGACAAATCTTGTCATATTTGGACCGCTTCAGTTGGTCACACTTAATTCCAGTTTCATTCCTCCAATACAGCTCGCTCAGCGTAGCATTGCCTACCCAGTCGTCTAAATTCTTCACCGTAGATAATTAGTTTTTTTAGACTGCCCTATCAGACCTAGTGAATCAAATAGCAGTATCGCATTCGCTGTTAGCCCGTATGCTTACTCAGATAATCAAGCCACCTGGCATTTTCCCAAAGATTTAGCAATGTCCGTGCTCTTTCTTTGAAAACTGGATGATTCCACGCCGTGGGAAAATCGAGCCACCCCTGACGATCACTAAAGAAAATCATACGTGTACGTAGATCTAGAATGGTACGAACCTGGTTCGATGAGACTGTACCAACCAATTGAGGATTGTGTAAAGAGCCCACCAATTGAAGAACCTGTTCATTTTGATTTCCCCTACTCTCGCTATCCAACCGATTCGTAGCGATACGCACCAATAGCTCCGCTACATCAAGCTGGCCTACAGCGCCGAGATGTCCAAGATTAGTATGATTGATAACTAAAGGAATATGAGTCTGCGCTTGATCCAGCGCGTGGCCATGACCGAGGAAATTATCGTCAAATAATGATTCACCATGGTCGCCAAGGATCATTAAAGTAGTATCCTTGTAAACATCCAGCTTTCGGAGTTGATCAATTAACGAGCAAACTGCCTGATCAGCTACAGCGAGTGCATTCCAATAGGTCAGTTCCACCCAGGCTTTGTTTGCTTTGGTGATTTCTGAACGAGGAATTGGTCGGTCAGTCAGACTAGCAGGCATGGTGGGATGAGTATACGGAAAATGGGCTGCTTGCAAATTAATATAGAAAAACTGGGGATGATTCCAGTCGGTTTGGTTGGTCCGGATATTAAATTGGCGAACTATACGCTCTTCACTTAATCGCAAGCTACCAGGATCTTTGCTAGCGTAAACCCTATCCTCTAATGCCGAACGGGCGTCAAACAAATACCGGTTTGGATGGCGCATTCCAGTCAATCCAGCAATGTTAGCGAATGATTCATCCTGACCCGAAATAAACGAAAATGAATAGCCTGATTGCTCCAAGAATTCGACCAGCGAAATCCGATCTCTCCCTGAAGACAGAGTTCGGTTGAAAATAGCTTTTAGCGAGGGGGCAGTATAACCCCTATGAGCATAGGCATCTTTAATACTGGCACCCTGCTCCGCGATGTCAGTAACACAGGGAGCCACCAGTTTACCATCCAAAGTTTTTCCAACTAAATCACCTCTCGCGCTTTCAAGTACAATTAGCAATATGTGGTTTCCAGACACTGGGCTAAGCACCTCGAAGACATCGGGACCGGGTTTTACCCAATGGAAATCACCACCGAGTCCATCCTCGTCAATCCCATTCCCCGGATGATCCAATGCACCAGGGTAAATATTTTTATCGAACGGCGCCGGATCCGGTGGAAAAGAAAAAAGTCCAAATCCATCCCAATCCAAATCTGTGATTTTGTTTAACCCATAACTCATTAACACATAGGATGTTTTTTTCGTAAATCCATAACGCAAAGCTGCATTCGAGTTAATCCATACCATAACCGCCACGGTTCCGGCCACAAGACATGCCATTCTCCAAAATCTAGGCTTTGTGGCTCCCCCACGGTCAGAGTTAATTTGTTGGTTTGCAGGCCTTCGAATCAAAATTCGTAGTACTCCACAATAAATAATGCTCAAAACAACGACGCCTATTCCAAAAATCGCCGTTTCATTGGCAACATAAGTAAAGGCTTCCAATAAATCGCCTCCACCTAGGTTCCGTACAAGTTGAAAATTAACGGTATCGCTAAAATAAGAAAGAACTTTGAATTTGAGAGTTAACCATAACCCCATGCATGCCGAACAAATAAAAGCAAAATTAAAAGCTATCAAACTCGGACGAAGTTTCCATCGTTCAGCAATATGAAACCATACGATGCTCAATAAATAGAAAAAAACAAAATCGATCCAAAAGGCTAGGTTAATAAACTGGGCGCGATCCAGAATAGACAAGAAGGCATAGGGTTGTAAAAACCCCCCGCTAAAAACGTCATATTTTCGTTGCAGCAAAATCAGCTCAAAAATTTGAACGAATATAACCACAAATAATACCGAAACCATTCGGTAAGTTCTTAAGGTCCTGAGGAGTTGCTGCATATGTTAAGTCAGATTTTTACGTCTGGCTTAGAGAGGTTCTTTCATTGCTCTCTATCACCAAAAAATTATAGTGATATGGGCCACTCCTGGCATTTTGATATTGGGTAATATTGAAATCGACCATTTAAAGCATTCCGTTACTTTCTTTTAGATCCAAAGGCATAGGCACATGACTGACAACTTGGCGCACCTTGCCCGAAGCTTCCAGCGCGATTTTTTCCATTGGCTCAATGTCGATCACAATATCTTCACCAAAACGTTGTTTCATGCCACTCTCTACCCTTCTTTTTGCGGTAACATTCCATTGGGCATTAGGCACCACAAAAACTTTAAATTCATCTACTGTATTCTGGACAATTTTAAATTGTTCAATACCTTGAATCTCCCGCACAATATAGATTGCGGATAAGGCATGAACAATAGATCCATTTTTGTGGACGAGAAAATCTGTTTTTCGACCTTTGACATTTTCAATGACGTGTAGACCACGGCCAGCCTTGCCAGACTCTGGAGATAGGGAAAGCATGTCTCCCGTCCGGTAGCGTATAAAAGGCTGAGCATCGGAACAAAGGCCTGTCATTACAGCTTCGCCGATCTCGCCTGAGGGCACCTGATTTCCCTCAGAATCAAGTGTTTCTAGAATAATACTTTCGCTCATCAACAGCATTTGCCCTTCAGGCGATTCGTGAGCGGTAAATCCAATGTCACGACTACCAAATTCATTGGCCACGGGTACGTTGAAAGTTTCGCTGATTAGCTGGCGCTGATCGGGATAGAGTGGTTCACCGGTAGTACAGATGACTTTTAGACTGGGAAGTTCGATGCGGGCACCGGTATCCTGAGCATACGCGGAAAGGAGTGCAATACTACTGGCATAGCCATAAATGCATTTCGGTTTGAAGATTTTTATTGCTTCAAGATATTGACCCATAGACGTAGGGGACATCTCAAATGCGTTAAGAACCAACTGATTTAAAAGTCGATCCCGAGTTGTTTTGATATAGTCTGTTTTGTTCAATTCAACCGGAGCACCCCAAAGATAAACCTCTGGATCACCAACATTTACACCCCACCATCGCCTAGCGCGGATACGACCGGCAGCATCTGATGCCTGCCGAGATCGCCCGAAATAAAAACTCAAAGGCGTGCCACTTGATCCACCCGTAGTATAGGGGAAAGCGCCGCCGGGAACTTTGTCCCAAACGATATCGTTGCCATGGCGCTTGGCATCGGTCTTAGACATTGTCGGAAGACGCTGTAGATCCTGAAGGGTCATCTGCTCAGGATTAATACCCGCTTCTTGAATTCGGCGCGCGTGCCAGGGGCAGTGATTAAGCCCTATAGTAAGTAGTGATCGTAATTTTTCAAGCTGTACCGTCTCGATTTGGCTTCTAGTCAACCACTGAGACTTTTCGAGTTGTCTTAAATAGGAAAAAGTTGGCCTTCGCAAGAGGCTTTCCTGCAGTGGATAGATTAAGTGGCGTGAAACACTCGGAAGCATATTTGTTTTTTCTTGAATGCTGAAAAGAATATCCCCCTCTCCCCATAAAGGGCATTTCTACAAGTTGCCGCAAGAACATAAAGAGAAAAGGGTTGTTTAATATTAGAGTATAGCCAATGGATCGTCCGTTCGATGGGACCAAAGGGTTATGTTAGGTAACTAGAAAACACTAATCCATGAAGATGACTTTGCCGAATGGCAAAAACCGGATTATATTTTAAGTATGAATCCAAATGTCGCTTACAAATTACCCTCAAATTTTTTCGAGAAAACCCGAAAAACACTCCATTTTCATGGAAATCAATCATTAATCCGGGTTCGGGAAATGGGATGTTTCGTGTTTAATCCGAAGCTTATCAAGCCTGTATTTGTCATTGGCTGCAGCCGGGCCGGAACGACCTTGGTGTACAAAACATTTTCCGAAGCCCGTGATCTTGGCTCATTACACCGCGAATCCCATGATTTTTGGAGTGAACTGCATCCTCCTTCCGAACACAATTGGGATACCCATGCAACACCTGAGAGCGCTGTATGTAGTGCGGATCGTGATTTTGTATCGAAATATTTTTTTACACAATCCGGACGTCGGCGAATTGTGGATAAGAACAACCAAAATGGACTGAGTATTGCGTATCTCCACGGATTGTTTCCTGACGCTCATTTTGTCTACGTTAAACGCAGCCCCGGCGATAATATCCATTCGTTGATCGAAGGCTGGAAAAAGGCAAATATGTTTGCCACCTGGTCGGATAATTTACCTGCTAAAGTCAATATCGAACAGGGTCTTTTTCAACGCTGGTGCTTTTTCCTTGCTGAAGGGTGGCGAGATTATATAGATCGACCAATTGAAGAAGTATGTGCTTTCCAGTACCGCGCCATGAATCAGGCCATTCTACGTGCAAAACCAGCAATTCCGACTAAACAATGGCATGAAGTGCATTACGAAGATTTGATTTCCAATCCAGTTAAGAAATTTGAGACATTGGTTAATACCTGCGATGTGGCTTTCGATCCTAATCTAAAAAAACATTGTTCGGAGGTTTTGAACAAACCTTACAATACTTTTTCCGAAATCCGTGTCGACAAATGGAAAGACAGTCATAATCGAGAAAAAATTGAGCGGATAATGCCTACAGTAGAATCAACTACCAACGCAATGGGTTATAGCTAGTACGTCAACCCATAACAAACCAATTAAAATTAGGAGAAGGTGAATGGTTGATAACAAAGCAAACAAATACCGGAATATAGGTACATCTCAAACTTGTTTAATGCTGTTATCGAACATTTTGGCCTTGTAGTTTATTGGTCATTAACGGATTAAGTTACTAGTACAGGTCCCTATGCTTCCTCTTGTAGTGCTCGGTGTACTTCTATGGATGATTATGTGGTCCTTTATTCTTGTCAAGCGTTATCAGCGTGAGTGGGACGCTGCATGGAAAGAACCGGTGCTACGCAGGCCGGTCTTGATCATCGAAAGCGATGATTGGGGTGCTGGACCTTTAGAACAAGCTACAGCACTAACTGTCATTGCGGATATATTGTCGCGATACCAGGATAACCAGGGTCGTCACCCGGTAATGACTTTGGGATTGATTTTTGCCATTCCTGATTCTGGGCAAATAAAGGCTTCCAATTTCAATACCTATCACCCACTATCATTGAATAATGAACGCTTTGCGCCTATTCGAAAATCCATTCGCGAAGGTGTCGAGCAGGGTGTTTTTTCATTGCAACTGCATGGCATGGAGCATTTTTGGCCTCCATCCCTATTAGCAACCGCGAATCGCCAACCAGAAATACGAGCATTGTTGAAAGATGAACAATGGTTGATGACAGAACGATTGCCATCACACCTGCAGAGTCGATGGGTGGATGCATCAACACTTCCCAGCCATTCGTTGTCCGATGTGACCATTGCCTCAGCGGTATCAGAAGAAGTTGCAGCTTTTGAAGCAATATTCGAGTGTCGGCCAACAGTTGTAGTGCCACCCACGTTCATTTGGAATGATTCAGTTGAAAGAGCCTGGTATGAAGCAGGGTTAAAACGTATTGTAACTCCCGGATTCCGGTGTGTTGGTCGAAACGAAAAAGGAGGAACCATCTGCGATCAAAGTGTTATTTTGAATGGCCAATACCAGTCTTCTGGACTCCAAACGATTGTCCGTGACGTTTATTTTGAGCCATCACTGGGACATTCGGTAGCATCCGCAGTAGAGCATTTTAAAACTCGTTCTCGCTTATGTAGACCCACGCTATTGGAAACTCATCGATTTAATTTCATTCAAAGTCAGAAGGAATTGGATGACACACTCGCGGCTTTAGAAGAATTACTAATTCAATCATTGCGGGAATGCCCGAACCTAATGTTTATTTCCACTGATCAAATGGGCCAGGCATTAGATGGTGAAGGAGAATTTGACCTTATCGAAACCCGTTGGAATGTAATCATGTATGTTCGTATTGCAAGAATTTGGGCAATTCAAGTGGCCCGCAAGTGGCTATATTTAAGTGGCCTATTTATCCCCTTACAGTTTGTTTTGTTTAGTTTTTCGAGAATGAAAAAATGATTCGAGGACCTAAATTTTCCGTCATTATCCCTGTATTTAATGGTGAAAAAACCATTGCACGCGCCCTCGAATCGGTATTGGACCAAACCTATCCACCCCATGAAATTATTGTCATTGATGACGGTTCTGAAGATCGAACCGAGGATGCAGTTAATAGATTTTCCAAAAATGTGCATTATTTCAAACAAACCAATCAAGGTGTTTCAGTTTCACGAAATAATGGCGCGCGCATTGCGACAGGAAATTGGCTAACATTCCTGGATGCCGACGATTATTACTATCCGGATCGATTGGAGACCCATGCAGATTATTTGATTGCATTCCCAAAACTGGGTTTTTTAACGAGCGATTTTGACTATCGTGATCCTAGTGGAAAGTTAATCAAGCGCTCCATGACAAATAATGCTGCTGGACAAGCATTGCTTGAGCGAGCCGATCAAAAGGATCGGGCGATTATAGAGCAACATGAAATGGAAGATTTTGTCTCCCAACATTTTGGCGATACCCACACGCTTTCAGTACGACGGTCAGATTTTATTCAACTCGGTGGCTATCCTAGCCGATTTGCGGTTTGCGAGGATGTTCACTTTCTTATCCGGCTATGTGCTCAGGTTGACTCCATTGGAGTAATTTGCCGACCGCTGGCGGCTTACATTATTCACGCTAATAGCGCAACTCGCAGTAATCCACTCCGTGCCCAGCGGCAAACGGTAGAAGCTTTTTCGTCTCTAATCGACGAATCGGAAAACTATCCGAAAGCTATCCAGATAGGTTTGCGTGGCGCATTGCGTCATGCACGGTTGGATCATGCGACTGTTCTGCTAAAACAAGGAAGTCATCTTCGAGCACTATGCGCCATCATTCCAGAGTTACGTCAGTCTCCCGGCTATCGCTCTCTTAGGGATGTGCTTTCCATTGCTAAAGGTTAAGTGAAAGTCACTTACTCGGATCCGCTCTCATTTTCCCAACAATAGTTTCATTAAATTGTTTGGAGTATTTTCCCCTCGGGTTGTGAATAATTGGGCGGTTTAAATAGCAATAGTACTGTATTTAACCATTACAAATGAAACAGGTTTTGGAAATGAAAAATATTTTGGTTATTAGCGAGTTATTTATCCCAACCAAAGGCGGGACAGCTGTTTGGTTTGATGAAGTCTACCGACGTTTAGGAGGAAAGGACATTCATATTGTAACTGCCCAAGTTGAAGGGTCTGAAGCTCACGACGCCCATCATCCAAATTCAGTTCATCGAATTAACCTGCAACGAATAGCATGGTTACGTCCAGAATCATTAGCCATGTATATTAAATTGCTAATGAAATGCCTTCGGTTAGTGTTAACCCATAGAATCGACGCTGTCCATGCCGGACGGGTTCTTCCCGAAGGCTTAGTGGGATTACTCGTAGCGCGTTTGTTTCGTAAGCCATTGATTACATATGCCCATGGAGAAGAAATCACTACCTGGCGCCAGTCTGGTAAATTTAAAGCCATGCGTTTTACCTATCGCCATTCAAACCGAGTCATAGCAAACAGCAGGTTTACTAAGAAAGAACTACTCAATCTTGGCGTCCATCCCGAAAAAATCCTATTAATTTCACCCGGAGTCGATATCGATCGTTTTCGTCCAGGACTAGACTATATTGATTTAAAAAACCGGCTAAAGCTTGGGGAAAATCAAAAATTGATTTTATCCGTAGGACGCCTAACCCGGCGCAAAGGTTTTGACCGGGTTATCGAATCCCTTCAGTGCCTTCGAGATCAAGGTATTGAGGTACACTATGCCATTATTGGTATTGGTGAAGATCGAGAATACCTGGAGTCACTTGCAACATCTTATAATGTGTGGGACTACGTGCATTTTCTGGGGCACGTGCCTACGCAGGAATTGCCACGATGGTATAATGCCTGCGATTTATTTGTAATGCCAAATCGAGAAATTGATGGCGATACCGAAGGGTTTGGGATGGTGTTTTTGGAAGCAGCAGCGTGTGGTAAACCTGCAATTGCGGGATTAGCAGGGGGCACAGGCGATGCCGTCGAACACGAGGTAACAGGGTTTCGTATAGATGGCTCTACCAGCCAAGAAGTCGCTATAAATCTATTACGGCTATTGAAAGATAAGGATTTAGTTCATTCGATTTCTGAAAAGGCATTAGAACGGACAGTTAACCATTATTCGTGGGAAGCTGTTGCAACAAAAACTTCAGAAATCAGGTTAAATGATATTTGCCATACAGATCAATTGTAGCCCCTATCAGGCCCAGGGAGCAGATACAGCCTACCGCTTTATCCTCACGGCTCTAAAAACCGGTCACCAAATCTATCGCGTTTTTTTTTATTTCGATGGTATCTACAATGCTCTAGCCTATGCGCACCCCCCGGATGACGAGCCCCAGGTAGTTAAACGCTGGTCCGATATGGCCCGTGATCATAAAATAGATCTTGTGGTTTGCGTTTCCGCTGCCCAACGGCGGGGACTGCTAAGTTTACCCGAGGCCAAAGAAGCGGGTAAAGGTGACAACGATCTTGCAGAGGGGTTTAGAATTTCAGGTCTTGGCCAGCTGATTGAGGCAATTATCGAATCGGATCGCCTGATGATTTTCGGAAGCTAAGCGGAATTTATTTTTTCATCATTCAATTCACGCTATATTGTCTCGGTCACTGCGGTAAGAGTGTCTGGAATAACATGTAAAAATTTGTTTTTTTTAACGCCTAATATAAACGCCTTCCCGTCGCGCAAAACCTGACTTATCAAGACATTGACTAACTAATCCCAGCAAAATTTTATCTACATTCGTGGAAATGTTATACCTATGTTAACGATGGAATTTACTACGCGTATCCTCTAAACCATGTTCTATTTTTTACTTGCATCAACGCAATGTATCGAAGTAGAAGGAACAGTTTTATTGAGTCAATAACAAACAAACTCCAATCTCCTAAAAACTACCCTTTTGTCGATGGCAACAAAAGAACAGATTTCACCATTGGAACTCTATTTCTGGAACTAAATGAGTATAGGCTCCTTGCCCCTGAACCAGCCGCAGCTATTGCATTTGAAAAATTAGCCGCCGGAAAGCTAACTGAAGCTAAATTAGCTGCGTGGTTTAAAGAGCATTGTTCTAAGGGTTAATCAG
>CAZZET010000012.1:4020-60499 GCA_964653275.1 uncultured Methylococcales bacterium | reverse complement strand
TTTTATTACACCCTTAGTCCCTTTTGGATTAGGGGTTTTTTTTTAGTTAGTTTCCAGACTTTTTCGAGTTGGTATTCAAAAATCAAAAAGATAACCATGTTATGATTATCTGAACAAATATTAACAATACATAATAGTTTTGGACTTTCGTTCTAATACCTACTGAGAATGTACTGGATTAGGTTTTCCTGTCTGGGTCGTTATGGGTTTCCTAACTTTTTTAGGATAAATTTACGATTGATCCAACTGGCCGGAAAAATGGGAAGATTTATATTTAAAATTGTTGCCTTTTCGTTAAGGTTGATTGTATTTTTCGGCTTTATCCCATTAGCGCTTCTGGTGCTCCCTATAAGTTGGGGTGCTATAACCTTGGTTGTTCTAAGTTATATAGCTGGAATTGGGGTTTGGTTGAGCACAGTACAAGGTAAATTATACTGGGTTTTGAAATCCCAAAAGTCCCGATTGATAGGCATAGCTCTTCGAGGCTATCGTAAAAGAAAAATGATTTCCGACAGTCGGGATCGGAGAAATATGGCGGATCTAATAAAAATTGTTCAAAATACCTTGAACGATCGGAAGGATAAGATACCAATTCATATATGGGTCCGTATAAGATTGATGCTTCAAGAATGCAAAAAGGATCTGGATTTTAATAAAGCCATGCGACTCTACCAAATTCTTGTTGAGGTGGAACCGACCCTACTTGGTGATGTTTTAAACCGGCAAAATACTTAATATAGGTACATTACGAGGCGGAAATGTCAATAAAATTTCCTAGCTGGCTTCTGGAGTTTATAGATACAGTTGATGGCGGTGATACTGAGCAGCAAAAAGAAAGACTTAGAGCGATTGCTGAGCTACGGGGACAAAAGGCTATTTACGAAGCAAAAATGGCCCACGAGCTTGAACTTTTAAAAATTAAATTTGCCGGAGAAATTAACCGCGCTGAAGAACGGGAAGCGCGAATCACTACGGATTATAAAGAATTTCTCGACAAAATAGATGAAATGAAAGGGCAGATTACGGAAACTTTTCCTGATATGCCGAAGGCCTTCGCATTGTTAATACATCAACATGCCAAGGGATTGATAGATTCTATGTGGCGGGACTCAGATATACAGACACAGAGTTTGGGTAGGAAGAAATTAGCGCGGTTTTTAAGTGTGGTTCTGGATGATACGACACAAGTTCTCTTGAATGAGGACATCCCAAAAATACCTATTAAGACACTTAAACTCATTCAAAAATAACCCATCTGTCAAGGTGGAGTTTAACGTTTTATATAATTGAGGAGATAGTGTAGTTGTCTAATACAGAACTTCCATAAGTTTAAAATCATAGAGAATCGAGTTGATTGCGTTGCACTAGGTTCGAGGCTAGAGGGTATGCTTCCAGGCCATTTCTTTTATGAATTTTGTCGTTTTTACTCTTGTTGTCCGTCTTTTGGATAGTAGTTAGGAATGCTGATTAGCAAAAATTTGGATTCTACTGATTTTTGTCGAATAATGACGTGAACTTTTGTTAACTACTTCAGTCTTACTTAGCAAGCGTCGGGAACGGCGCTGGCCGCTCATTTTCCTCCCTTTGTGAGTAGGCTGAACGCCCGGCACCCCCATGTCGGGATTGAAAGGCTTCGGAGCGCTCCCCCTTTTGCTCTGGAGCCTTTTCTTTCTTATTCACGTTGAAACCATTGGTCTAGCGCAAGTCGAGCGTCTTCGATGCCTAGTCGGTCGACAGCGGAAAAAAGTTGTAAAGACCAGGGAATTCGAAGTTTTCCTAGTTGTTTTTCGACTTTCATAAAAATATTTCGCGCGCGTCCTTTTCTAAACTTGTCTGCTTTGGTGAGCGCAATATGTATTGGGAGCTTATTAAACTCACAATAATCGATCATTTGGTGGTCAAAGTCAGTTAGCGAACGGCGAATATCGACCAGCAAAAAAATACCACACAAAGATTTTCGATTGGTCATATAATTTTCTGTTGTTTTCTGCCAAGTTTTTCTTACGCTGAGGGGGGCTTTGGCATAACCATAACCAGGTAAATCCACGAGTCTTCTATTGTCATCAATTCTAAAAAAAACCAAGTGTTGTGTTCTACCGGGCGTTTTGCTCGTCCTTGCTAGTGATCTTTGAGAGGTGATAGCGTTGATTGCGCTCGATTTTCCTGCATTCGAACGCCCTCCGAACGCAATTTCCCGCCCCTTGTCTATCGGTGCCATCCTCAATTGAGGGACGCTTATAAGAAAATGTGCCTTTTTATATAGCGAATTCACTGGATTCTCGCACTGTTAAATAAATTACGGTAGTATTTGACTTTACGAATTGTTTTTAGGGGAGCCACAATAGATGCCGATATTTTTAAGACTTTTGGTTTTTGCAGTCCTTGCCAGTTTTATGGACGTATCATTTGCAGAAGGTAACGCCAATGTTGGAAAACAAAAAGCGGCGCCCTGCGCAAGTTGCCATGGAGCTAATGGTAATAGTGCAAGTCCGATGTTTCCACGCTTAGCTGGTCAACATATTCGCTATCTTGTTACCCAATTGAATGCATTCAAAACCAAAATCCGTCCTAATGAAATGATGCAGGCAATGGCAAGTGGATTGAGCGAACAAGATATCGAGGATATTAGTGCCTATTATGTCAAACAAAAACCGAAGTTTACTAGTGACGAAGAACAATTTATTGATGAAGATGAAGAAATTCTGGTAACCCCAAAATTAATCCTAGAAGGTAAAATCCTTTACAGGGGGGGTAACGCTAATACGGGAGTTGCAGCGTGCATCGCTTGCCATGGACCAACTGGAAGGGGTAATGAACCCGCTGGATTTCCAGTGTTGACAGGACAACACGCTGCATATATTGCTGAAGCATTGTTAGATTTTAGCTCTGGAGAGAGAAATAATGATATGTCGGCTATGATGCAGATGATCGCTAGAAAGATGACTCGGGAAGAAATTAATGCTGTGTCTGCTTATATTTCATCGATACGTTGATCGACAGAATCTAGAAATTTTGCTCGGGATAATTTGTAAACTCAATGAATTTAGGACTTTAATATGCTAAAAATGATACTTTCACTGCATTTAGTGTTGATTGCGTTGGGGTCGAATGGTACGTGGGCGGATGGTAATTCGGCAATATTTAGTGAGGGAAAAGGGTATGAACTCGTTAAACCTTCACAACCAACGCATAACTCTGACAAAATTGAAGTAATCGAGTTTTTTTGGTACGGCTGTCCGCACTGTTATCGCTTTGAGCCCTATATAAATAAATGGCTGCAGCAGATTCCAGAAAATGTAGAGTTTATCCGACAGCCGGCAATTTTTGGGCCTCGGTGGTCTATGCATGCGAAAGCATATTTTACTGCCGAAGCGTTAGACGTTGTCGAAAAAGTCCATGCAGATCTTTTCGACGCGATCCAGAATAAAAATCAAAAGTTGCAAAGCGAATCTGAATTAGCTGAATTCTTCGCTAAATATGGAATTGCAAGAGCTGAGTTTGATCAGGCATTTAATTCGTTTATCGTCGATACAAAAATGCGCCAGGCTAGCTCTATGGGGCCAAGATACGGGTTATCAGGGGTGCCTGTGATTATAATAAATGGAAAATACCGAACGGGTGGCTCTATTGCAAAAAATTTTGGAGAGGTTATTAATGTCATGGATTTTCTGATCGCAAAAGAAGGTGCTCCGCAATAAAGGCCAAGATTCAATAATCTTATCGTCCTCTATGGCACAGCAGATGTAGGATCGCAATTCGGGCGTTTTCCCAATGTTTGTGCTTTTTGGTACAAAGGCATTGCAATATCCATGCGATCATTTAAACCTTTAATACGGGATTCGTGTGACGGATGTGTCGACATAAATTCAGGCGGTTGATTGCCGTCGCCTGCACGATTCATATTTTTCCAAAGATCGATGCTTTGTAAAGGGTTAAAGCCTGCTTTAGCCATCAAATCCAGACCGATTTTATCGGCTTCAGCTTCATGGGTGCGACTGAAAGGGAGCATTATCCCATACTCAGCACCCACGCCAAGCAAACCCAATGCAGTTTGACCCAGCATCGATCCTGGAATGGGAATGGCTTGGAGTATGCCTAGGCTACTTTCAACTGCCATGTTCTGAGAAACTCGTTCGTTACTATGATGCGCTTGCACATGCCCAATTTCGTGTCCGATAACAGCAGCCAGCTGATCTTGATTCGAGGCCACTTTAAGTAAACCGGTATGGACACCTATTTTTCCACTGGGTAATGCAAAGGCGTTGGGCGTATCGTCCTTAAACACGATGACTTCCCACTCACCCTCAACCTCTCGAGTTATCGCATTAGCTACGCAAAGTACATAACTATTAGTATTTGCATCTTGGTTAATTGGTTTCTCCTTTTTCATTTTTTCAAATGCTTGAAATCCCATTTGATCCATTTCGGAATCGGGCATTAAGGTCAATTGGCTTCGTCCCAAGGGTGATGTGGCACAGCCCTGGAATAACCACACTCCAAAAGCCAGTAATGCTATGGTGAACCTCATAACAGATGTTCCTCTAGAAGTATTTAGCTTAAATGATTTAGTTTTTGGGGTTCCTGTTTACTTTTAAGGAGTCGTCCTAACAATCTAAATACTTTTTTAATACCCGTCCAAATTTTTGGTAGCAGCCAAGCGACGATGACGATAAATATTGCTAAGGTAATAATGAAGAGAGACGGGTGGGTTAACGATGCCCAAACTCCCAATATTACAACGACGTCTTCAGAGATAGATGCGGTCCAATTGGTAAATGGTTCTGGCGAACTATTAATCATGACTCGGGTTCCCGCCTTTCCAACATGGGTTAGAGTTGTCAATCCACCTCCTACAAGTGCTGCTGCTATTTGAACAGCTGGTCCGACTTCACCGACAGCACCAGCGGCTAATAAGGCACCTGCCGGAATACGTATAAACGTATGAATAGCATCCCACCCAGTATCAATTCCCGGGACTTTATCTGCAAAAAATTCCACACAATACATCAAGCCGGCCGCTGTCATAACTAGTGGATTCGACACGATCTCTAGACCAGGGGGTAAAGTAACATCACCAGTATTGGCAAAAAAGCCAAGTACTAACAAAGTTGCATACAGATTGATTCCGCTCGCCCAGGCAACCCCCATGGTCAGTGCGATGGTTTGGACTATTTCGTTGAGGTTTTCCATCTATCATTTCCTTTAACTAGGATTTGATTAAGATTACCATACTAACCTGAACAAGAGCCAAATACTAAACTCAACAAACGCTAAATCGTGTAAAATTAGGTTTTTCAATATCAATGGAAAAGGAGTAATGGAATCATTTCGAGGTACAACGATTGTATCCGTGCGTCGTGGAGATAAAGTGGTAATCGGTGGAGATGGCCAAGTTTCCCTAGGTAATACTGTAATGAAAGGAAATGCACGGAAAGTTAGAAAACTCTATCATGATCGGGTTATTGCCGGATTTGCCGGCGCAACAGCAGATGCTTTCACTCTTTTTGAGCATTTCGAAGGTAAACTTGAAAAACATCAGGGTCAATTGGTTCGTGCAGCGGTAGAACTTGCGAAAGACTGGCGAACCGATCGGGCACTTAGACGTCTGGAAGCTTTATTAGCGATTGCAGACAGTAAATCTTCGTTGATAATTTCGGGGACTGGAGATGTTATTGAACCAGAGAACGACCTTATCGCTATTGGTTCTGGTGGACCCTTTGCCCAGTCTGCAGCACGTGCTTTACTTGAGAATACGGACTTAGGTGCTCATGATATCGTTGAAAAAGCGTTAAATATTGCTGGCGACATCTGCATTTATACTAATCACAATCTTGTACTAGAACAGCTGGATTCCGAAAAGGGCAGCCAAAAACTATGACTCAAATGACTCCAAAAGAAATCGTTCAGGAATTAGACAAACATATAATAGGGCAAACCGCTGCTAAAAGAGCGGTTGCTGTTGCATTACGAGATCGGTGGCGTCGTATGCAGGTAGAAGAATCACTGCGTGAAGAAATTTCTCCAAAGAACATATTGATGATTGGCCCAACCGGGGTAGGTAAAACAGAAATCGCCCGTAGATTGGCAAAATTAGCAAATGCTCCTTTTATCAAAGTCGAAGCGACTAAATTTACCGAAGTGGGTTATGTTGGCCGCGATGTCGAATCAATTGTCCGTGACCTTGTGGATTTGGCTGTAAAAAATACTCGGGAATTGGAGCTGAACAAAGTAGCCCATCTTGCTGAAGACGCGGCGGAGGAGGCGATTCTTGATATTCTGTTACCCCAAGCGACAAATTCCGTTGATAGTGACTTACAGTCAACAACACGGCAAAAATTTCGCAAGAAGTTACGTGAAGGCGATCTTGATGAGAAAGAGGTTGAAATCGAAATTAATGCGTCTCCGATTGGGGTGGAAATTATGGCCCCCCCTGGAATGGAAGAAATGACGAACCAGCTTCAAGGGATGTTCCAAAATCTGAATTCTGGTCGAACCCGAACTCGTAAACTACGAATCAAAGACGCGTTAAAGGTACTTCGAGAGGAAGAAGCGGGCAAAATGGTCAACGAAGACGATATCAAGCTACGAGCTGTTGAATCGGTCGAGCAAAATGGCATTGTCTTTTTGGACGAAATAGATAAAGTGTGTAAACGATCAGAGTATGGGGGGGCTGATGTATCCAGAGAAGGTGTGCAACGCGACCTGCTTCCTCTAGTTGAAGGCTGCACAGTGAGTACCAAGTATGGAATGATAAAAACTGATCACGTTCTATTCCTTGCCTCAGGAGCCTTTCATCTTGTAAAGCCGTCTGATTTAATCCCAGAATTACAGGGACGATTGCCGATACGGGTTGAACTTGATGCGCTCTCTGTTGGCGACTTCATCCGGATACTGACAGAACCTGACGCATCACTTACAGAACAATATCAGGCTCTCTTGGCTACTGAGGGACTCAACTTAGAGTTTACCGAAACAGGGATTAACAAGATTGCTGAAGTGGGTTGGCAAGTCAACGAAACTACTGAAAATATTGGTGCGCGCCGGCTTTATACTGTATTAGAGCGGCTTCTGGAATCAGCTTCTTTCGAGGCTGCGGATATGAGTGACAAAAACATTGTGATAGACGAGGCATATGTAGATGAACATCTTGCAGAACTAGTTAAAAATGAAGATTTAAGTCGGTATATCCTTTAGTTTGGATCTACACTGAGGTTTGGAGGGAATAGTCCCAAAGTAAACAACTACGGACCTTGCGCCTACACCGTCATTTCAGTGGCTAGGTCTCAAGGGAAGTTACTCAACGGTTACCGACTTGGCTAAATTTCTAGGTTGATCTACATCGGTTCCTTTGATCAACGCGACATGGTAGGCTAAAAGTTGTAACGGGATGGTGTAAACAATCGGTGCTACGACTTCATTGGTTTCGGCAACTCTCAAAAGCTTTACACCCGGAACGTTATCCAACGCGGCGTGGACATCAGCGAAAACATATAGCTTTCCCCCTCTGGCGTGCACTTCTTGAAGATTTGATTTAAGTTTTTCGAGGAGTTCATTGTTAGGAGCTACTGAAACGACGGGCATTTCCTCGTCGATTAATGCTAACGGGCCGTGTTTAAGTTCACCCGCGGGGTAGGCCTCAGCATGGATATAGGAAATCTCCTTTAGTTTTAAAGCGCCTTCCATTGCAACGGGGTAATGTTCCCCACGCCCTAGATAGAGTGTGTGGTGCTTATTACCAAATTCTTCGGCCCAGATTTCGATTTCCTTGTCTAGCTTAAGGACCCCGAGGATTTCTTCAGGTAATCTCCTTAATTCGGCTACAATTTTCGCCTCGGCATCTTCTGAAAGGCCATTTTTTCGACCCAAGGCTACAACCAACAGCAAAAGAGCTACTAGTTGAGTTGTAAAGGCTTTTGTGGATGCGACTCCAATCTCGGGACCCGCTCGTGTCATCAGGACTGACTCAGATTCCCGGACGATAGAGCTTTCCGGAACATTACAAATGGCAAGAGTGTGGGTGTATCCCAATTTTTTTGCAACTCGGAGGGCAGCCAAAGTATCAGCCGTTTCACCGGATTGGGAAATAGTGACAAACAAAGTATTCTTTGAGACCACGGGGGTTCTGTAGCGAAATTCACTTGCGACTTCAATTGCACATGGAAGGTTTGCAATTGATTCCATCCAGTACTTTGCTACCAGCCCTGCGTGATAACTGGTACCGCACGCAATAATTTGGACCGACTGAATTTGCTCAAAAGCCTTTGTTGCCTCAGGGCCAAAGGATTCACTTAGTACTTTGGTTTCACTGATGCGATCAGCTATCGTTTTGTGTATCGCATCGGGTTGCTCAAAAATCTCTTTTTGCATGTAATGCCGAAAATCACCGCGTTCTACTGCATCCGCAGTGATTTTAGTCTGGCTTACAGGCCTGGATACTGGTGCGCCAGTTATATCGAGTACGCGAATAGAATCGGTAGTAAGCTCAGCTATATCACCTTCTTCCAGAAACATGAAACGATTTGTTTCACCCACTAAGGCGAATACATCGGAGCCGATGAAATTCTCATTTTCGCCAATTCCGATGACCAATGGACTTCCCTTTCTTGCGGCAATCATCCGATGGGGGTCACTAATGCAAACGACTCCTAGAGCATAAGCCCCATCCAATAATTTACAGGTTTCACGAACTGATTCGAGCAAGGAGAATCCTTTTTCGGAAAATTCGTGCAATTGATTGACGATAACTTCGGTGTCGGTTTCTGACGTAAATGTATATCCCTTCGCGGTTAACTCCGCTCTTAATTCTTCGTGATTTTCAATAATTCCATTATGTACAACCGCAATAGAATCACGACACACATGGGGATGGGCATTGTTTTCAGAGGGTTTGCCGTGAGTAGCCCACCGAGTATGAGCAATTCCTACAGTCCCAACCAATGGCGAAGATTCTAGAAGCGATTCAAGGTTTTTAATTTTCCCTATGCGTCGCGCACGATTTAACTCTCCGGACGCATTTAAAACTGCTATACCGG
The DNA here is from genome assembly GCA_964653275.1 of uncultured Methylococcales bacterium. GTDB lineage: Bacteria > Pseudomonadota > Gammaproteobacteria > Methylococcales. Next base: position 51,467 of record CAZZET010000012.1, on the reverse strand, counting down.
AAGAGTCATAACCTCGATATTCAAGTCGTTTTAATCCTTCTAATAAAATAGGGGTGACGTTGCGATAAGCGATCGCACCAACGATTCCGCACATGAATTAGTTCCTCTTCTTAATCGGACGCTGCCAACCTTTTATTGAAATCTGATTAGAGCGACTGAGGGTCAATGTATCAGCTGGGGTATCTTTCGTAATTGTTGAGCCTGCACCTACGGTAGAATTTTTAGATACCGTTACAGGGGCTACTAATTGAGTATCGGAGCCTATAAAAGCACCATCTTCGATTATAGTTTTGAATTTATTGGCGCCATCATAGTTACAGGTGATGGCGCCAGCTCCGATATTTACATCTGCACCGACTTCACTATCACCGATATAACTAAGATGATTTATTTTAGATCGATTTCCTAGTTCTGATTTTTTTATCTCGACAAAATTACCGATTCGAACATCGTCAGATAACTTTACTTCGGGCCGAATTCTAGCGAAAGGTCCAAGTCGACAACGCTTGCCTATGTGCGCCCCTTCAATTAAACAATTTGGCAATATTTCGACATCATCCGATATCTCTACATCTCTTATCGTTGTATTTGGACCAATTTTAACGCGGTTACCGATCCGAATGTCACCTTCCAAAACCACGTTTACATCAAACTCAACATCTTGACCAACCTCTAGAATCGACCCCCTCAAATCAAATCGATGAGGATCAGCGAAGGTTACCCCTAGTTCCATCAATTTATAAGCATTTCTGATCTGATATGTCCTTTCTAGATGAGCGAGTTGTATTTTATTGTTAATCCCTAGTACTTCGTCAACCGTCTCAGGTTGGGAAGTCTTAATAGGAATCCCTTCAGAAACCGCCATGGCTATGATATCAGTTAAATAAAATTCTCCTTGAGCGTTGTTATTGTTCAATCTCGATAGCCAACGTTTTAGATTACCTGCGTTTGTTGCCAGAATTCCAGTATTCCCTTCTTTTATTTTTTTTTGTTGATCAGTGGTATCTTTTTCCTCCACTATCATTTGAACCTGGTTGTCTTGGTTGCGGATGATCCGACCATATCCACTTGGATCAATAAGATCTACGGTTAACAATGACAAATTATTCTGGTCTACGGACTTTAACAAACGATCTGCTGTTGTATGGGCTAGTAAAGGGACGTCACCATACAATACTAAGACTGTATCCTCATCATCCAGAGCAGGGGTAGCTTGCATGACTGCGTGCCCAGTACCGAGTCGTTCAGTTTGTTCAATCCAAGTTACTTTCAAATCAGAAAGTTCTGATAAAACTTTTTCTCCACCAAATCCGTATACGACTGTTATTTTACAATTATCAAACTTTTGGGAGAGTTCATAAACGTGGGCCAAGAGAGGTTTGCCACCGATTTTATGCAAAACTTTTGGTTTATCAGACCGCATCCTCGTGCCCTGGCCTGCTGCTAATATAATTATTTGGAGCGCCATGAATCTTTTTTGTACTGTTTCGAATGAATTTCTAGTTAAAGCTTAGACTACATTCAGCTACAAACAAAAAAGCCCGATAGTGTAGGCCATATTGGTCCACACCAGCGGGCTTTTCGAAGTTTTTTAAATACAGTTAAAATTAAAGGTTATAGATATCTTATGTTACAGACCGTTACGATCTACTCTTTCTCAGTCGATTCAAAGTCCGTAGCTGCATTACTGCTTCAGCCAGTTCTGCCTGTGCTTTAGCATAATCAATCTTGCCAGATTTATCAGTTAACGCCTCTTCCGCACGTTGTTTAGCTTCTAACGCGGCGGCTTCATCAATATCTTTAGCGCGAACAACCGTGTCGGCTAGGATTGTCGCGACATGAGGCTGAACCTCCAACATACCACCAGAAATATAAAAGGGAAGCTCTTCATTTTCATTTACTTTTATGCGTACCTCTCCCGGTGCCAACTGTGTGATAAATGGGGCATGCCTAGGTGCAATACCTACCTCTCCTAGATGGGCGGGCGCAAAGAGCATTTCGGCTTGGCCAGAATAGATCTCCTCTTCGGCGCTTACAATGTCAACGTGGATTGTCATGGTCATAGGTGTGGTCCGTGGCGACTATGCTGAAGCAGTTTTTGCTTTTTCCAATACCTCGTCAATCGTTCCCACCATATAAAATGCCTGTTCAGGGATTTCATCATATTCACCTTCAACGATACCTTTGAACCCGGCAATGGTATCTCTTAAGGAAACATATTTTCCTGGCGAACCTGTAAACACCTCCGCGACAAAAAATGGTTGAGAAAGGAATCGTTGAATTTTACGAGCTCTGGAAACAGTAAGTTTATCTTCTTCCGACAGCTCATCCATCCCAAGGATCGCAATAATATCGCGCAATTCCTTATACCGTTGCAAGGTACCTTGAACAGCCCTTGTAGTATCATAATGGTCCTGGCCAATTACCAGAGGATCGAGCTGACGACTTGTCGAATCCAAAGGATCGACCGCCGGGTAAATACCGAGTTCAGCAATTTGTCGGGATAGTACAACAGTCGCATCTAGATGGGCAAAAGTCGTTGCAGGGGAGGGATCAGTTAAGTCATCGGCAGGGACATATACGGCCTGGATCGAAGTGATAGACCCCGTTTTGGTCGATGTAATCCTTTCTTGAAGAACACCCATTTCTTCTGCTAGATTCGGTTGATATCCAACTGCAGACGGCATGCGACCCAAGAGCGCGGAGACTTCGGTACCCGCTAGTGTGTAACGATAGATATTGTCAATAAACAACAAAACATCATTTCCATCTTCCCGAAAGGCTTCTGCCATGGTCAACCCGGTTAATCCGACACGAAGCCGATTACCAGGGGGTTCATTCATTTGACCGTAAACCAAGGATACTTTATCTATCACGTTGCTATCGGTCATTTCGTGGTAGAAATCGTTGCCTTCACGGGTACGTTCACCTACTCCGGCAAATACCGAATAACCACTGTGCTCTATCGCAATATTACGGATTAATTCCATCATATTGACTGTCTTTCCGACACCAGCTCCCCCAAACAATCCTACCTTGCCCCCTTTGGCAAATGGGCAAATAAGATCGATAACTTTAATCCCAGTTTCGAGCAATTCATTAGTCGCTGCTTGGTCTTCATAGGAGGGGGCTTCGCGGTGAATTGCCCACCTTTCTTTCTCTCCTATTGGACCTTTTTCATCAATTGGATCCCCTAGAACATTCATGATCCTTCCAAGTGTTTTTGTTCCGACTGGGACAGATATTGGAGATCCAGTATTGGTTACCGATAATCCTCTACGTAATCCATCGGTGGTACCCATGGCAATGGTTCTTACAACACCGTCACCTAACTGTTGCTGAACTTCCAATACTATTTCTACGCCTTCAACATCCAAGGCGTCGTATACTTTAGGCAGCGCTTCACGTGGAAATTCAACATCGACAACCGCACCAATAATTTGAACGACTTTACCCGAAATCATGTTTCGTTCCTCTTTTTAATCTTCTAAGAATTCTTGTTTTAACGATAAATCTAGACTGCTGCTGCACCACCAACAATTTCAGAGATCTCTTGTGTTATAGCTGCTTGTCTCTGTTTGTTATACGCTAGTTGTAATTCATCGATTAGTTTGCCTGCATTATCTGTCGCACTTTTCATGGCAACCATGCGAGCTGCTTGTTCACAAGCATTATTTTCAACTACACCCTGATAAACAATCGACTCTATATACCGGGTCATCAGATGATCGAGTACTTCCTTGGCATCGGGTTCATAAATGTAATCCCAATTACCTTTAAGTTCTGCTTGTATTTCCTCAGCATGGATCGGTAATAATTTCTGTAAATCCGGATTCTGAGTCATAGTGTTCACAAATTCATTGTGAACGATATACAAAGCATCTATTTTTCCATCATCATAGTGGCTGAGCATTACCTTAATTGAACCGATAATTTCGTCCACATGTGGAGTGTCACCCAGCTTGGTAGTTTGTGCCACGATATTGGCGCCAACGTTACTGAGGAAAGAGACCCCTTTACTACCCAATGCACATATATCAATTTCAAGCTGTTCAGATTCCCATTTTTGCAATTCAGGCAGCATTTTTCTAAAAAGGTTTGCGTTGAGCCCTCCACAAAGTCCGCGATCTGAAGTGACCACGATTAACCCGATCCGTTTTGGTGCCCTTTCTACTAAATAGGGGTGCTGATATTCTGGGTTCGCATGAGCCAAATGCTTGATAATTTGAGCCATTTTTTTTGCGTATGGCCTGGTAGCCTGCATTCGGTCCTGGGTTTTACGCATTTTACTGGCCGCAACCATTTCCATGGCCTTAGTGATTTTCTGAGTATTTTGAATGCTCCCAATCTTACCACGAATTTCTTTTCCGCTTGCCATACTAAAGTACCCCTACCAGGAGTGGTTTTTAAGGAAATCTTCGATGGCAGATTTCAGCCCTTGCTGAATCTCATCGGTATAGTCGCCTGTTTTACTAATTGTGTCCATCAGCTGCGCGTGCTCGCTTTTCATATAGCTTTGAAGAGCGCTTTCGAAATCGCGCACTTTGCTGACTTCGATATCATCAAGCAATCCTTCGTTAACAGCAAAGAGAGACAATGCCATTTGCGCCACATCCATCGTAGCATACTGATTTTGTTTCATTATTTCGGTAACGCGTTGCCCGCGCTCAATCTGCTTACGAGTTGATTCATCAAGGTCGGAGGCAAACTGTGCAAATGCAGCTAATTCACGATACTGGGCCAAATCCAAACGAATGCCACCACCCAACTTTTTAATGATTTTTGTTTGTGCGGCCCCACCGACTCGAGAGACGGACAGACCGGCGTTCACAGCAGGACGTATGCCGGCATTGAACAGATCGGTTTCGAGAAATATTTGACCATCTGTAATCGAAATGACATTGGTTGGAACGAATGCCGACACGTCGCCAGCTTGAGTTTCAATGATAGGGAGAGCTGTCAACGATCCGGTTTTACCCTTCACCTTTCCATTTGTTAATTTTTCCACCTCTTCAGCATTTATCCTAGACGCACGTTCCAAAAGCCTGGAGTGGAGATAGAAAACATCACCCGGATAGGCTTCACGACCAGGTGGACGGCGTAACAATAAAGACACCTGGCGATACGCCCATGCTTGCTTTGTCAGGTCATCGTAGACGATTACTGCATCTTCCCCTTGATCCCGAAAATACTCCCCCATGGCACAGCCAGCATAGGGTGCGATGAACTGCAACGCAGCAGATTCGGAAGCCGACGCTACTACGACAATCGTGTGTTCCAATGCGCCATGTTCTTCCAATTTTTTGACGACGTTGGCAATTGATGATCGTTTTTGCCCGATCGCAACGTATATGCACTTAATGCCAGTCCCTTTCTGATTGATGATCGTGTCAATGGCTATCGCTGTTTTACCGGTTTGGCGGTCACCAATAATTAACTCCCGTTGACCGCGACCAACGGGAATCATCGAATCTATTGACTTCAACCCGGTCTGAACCGGTTGAGAAACAGATTGTCGAGCTATGACACCGGGTGCAATTTTTTCTATAGGTGAACTCAAATTGGTTTCGATTGGTCCCTTTCCATCGATAGGTTTTCCGAGTGAATCTACTACCCGACCGAGAAGAGCCTCACCTATGGGAACTTCAAGAATCCTTCCGGTACACTTGACGCTATCACCTTCTGTTAAGTGCTCGTAGGAGCCTAAAACAACAGCACCGACCGAATCTTTTTCGAGGTTTAGTGCCATCCCGTATGTATTCCCTGGGAACTCAAGCATCTCACCTTGCATTGCGTCCGCAAGTCCATGAACACGAACAATACCATCAGTCACACTGACAATGGTCCCTTCGGTCCGCGCTTCGACACTTCCTTCAAAGTTTTCTATTTTGTTTTTAATCAGATCACTGATTTCTGATGGGTTTAATTGCATTTTTTTTCTCGAGTTAGCTGCTGAGTCTCTTCGACAATTGTTCTAGTTGGCCTTTAATCGTACCGTCAATTACCTTATCTCCTGCTCGAATAATCACGCCGCCGATAAGTGATTTGTCAATTTCCACTTGCAGCCGAACACTTTTACCTAAGGCTTTTTCCAGCGATTTGGTCAGTTGTTGTCGGTCGACTTTGGATAGAGAATAGGCTGTACTGACGTCTACTTCGATATAACCTTCGTTCTCTGCCCGAAGTTCCTCATATAACCTACCAATTTGCCGAACTAAGTTGAGCCGGTTATTTTGTACCAGCAATTTGACAAAATTTTGTCCCTCACTACTGATTTGGTCTTCACAAATACTAAGCAACATCTGAACGAATCCCTTGCGTTCTACTCGCGGATTTTGGGCGGCTGCAGACATTCGTTTATCTGCCATTACACCCGACAGAAAAGCCAGTGTGTCAGACCATTCTTCGGTGGTTTGGGTTTCCTTAGCTCGCTTAAAGACTGCTTCGGAATAAGGTCTGGCTAGGGTCGCTAATTCGATCATTACGATTGACCTAACTTAGCGGAGACATCTTTAAGGATACCTTGGTGCTTTTTTTGATCAATTTCGGATTGCAGAATTTGTTCCGCCGCATTGACCGCTAAACTTGAGACTTCCTGTCGCAAATTTTCCTTTGCTTTCTGAAGTTCTTGGTTAATCTCAGCTTTTGCTACCGAGATCAAACGATCGCCCTCAGATTTAGCGTCAGTCTTCGACTCTTCGACGATTTCACTAGCACGTTTTTGGGCCAAGCCAACAATATCGGCTGCTTGATCTTTAGCATCCTTCATCAGGGATACCGCCCGTTTTTCGGCCAATTCCATTTCGTGTTGCCCCTTGTCAGCTGCCGCTAAGCCTTCCGCAATCTTTTGTTTGCGTTCTTCAAGAGCCTGGATTAGGGGGGGCCAAATGTACTTCATGGTGAACCACACCAGAAGGGCGAAGGTTATCATCTGCCCGATGATGGTCGCGTTGATGCTCACAGCGCTATCCTCTTAGTTACCGAAATTGATATTTTATTCAACCACCAGCCGCTGAAGTAACCGCAGACAAGAATGGATTTGCGAAGGTGAAGAAAAGGGCTAAACCGACCCCAATCATTGTTACTGCATCGAGCAAGCCCGCTACAATAAACATTTTCACCTGAAGCATTGGTACCATTTCAGGCTGGCGTGCAGCGCCTTCAAGAAATTTACCACCGAGCAATCCGAAGCCGATAGCAGTTCCCATAGCGCCCATACCAAGAACCAAACCGACAGCGATTGCGGTCAGCCCTTGGACATCAGCAATTAAAGTTGCAATTTCCATGTTACCTCCTCTAAAGGTTTAATGATTAATGAAAAAGAAATAAAGACTCGTGCTCACGATTTAGTGATCTTCATGGGCCAAGCTAAGATACACAATTGTTAACACCATAAAAATGAATGCTTGCAAAGTAATAATCAAAATATGAAAAACGGCCCATGGAAAACTTAAAAAAGGTTGTATGTACCACGGTAGCAATGCGATTAAGATGAATATTAATTCACCAGCGTATAGGTTTCCAAAGAGCCGCAAACCGAGCGAAATAGGTTTGGCCAGTTCTTCAACAAGTTTTAACAGCAGATTAAAGGGCATCATCCACGGACCAAAGGGCGTAAATAGCATTTCTTTTCCGAATCCGACAAATCCTTTAACTTTTATGCTATAAAAAATGATAAGGCCAAATACCGAAATAGACATTGCGAAAGTTGCGTTCAAATCGGTGCTGGGCACTACCCGAAGGTAGTCGATTCCCATCAACGAAGCGAGTCCCGGCAATAGGTCAACAGGGAAAAGGTCCATGAAATTCATTAGAAAAACCCAGACAAATATAGTCAATGCCAAAGGGGCAATTAGCGGACTACGACCATGAAAACTATCTTTGACCTGCGTATCTACGAATTCGACGATCATTTCCACAAGATTTTGTAATGGTCCAGGAATCCCGGGTGTTGCTTTCTCCGCCGCTGTCTTGCATACAAGAATAAGCGCCCCTCCAAGCAGAATGGAGAAGAACAATGTATCCAAATGGAAAGTCCAAAAATTATCGCCAATCGATAACGGTGTTAGATGGTGGATGATATATCCGGTTACTCCCCCGGCATCATGTGCTTCAGTCGACATTTAGTCTCGCTTTAATTCAGTTGATTGCCCAGTAGAGCGAACCAAAAAACTGATATCACCACCACAAAAGCAAAAAAAAGTGGCGCAAACAATATCCCGGGTAATTGAAAAACCGAGATAAAAAGTACTGCAGTGATGATTAGCTTAACGGTTTCGCCAGTGTAAAATGACCGCAAAATTTGTTGTGCGGTCACCCCCCTCGATCTCGAAATCTTGAAGGAAAAATAGGCATTTGGTAAAAATCCTATCAATCCTCCCAAAAAGGCTGATTTTGCAGCCTGTATGCTGAAAAAACCAAGAGCCCCGCTTGTCACAAACACAATTAAGGCTATTTGAGCGAAAAGCAATTTACGGATGGCTAAGAAAAAATCTGCTTCCTGCATCTCAGCTCAAGGTTCAGCAAAGCCTCGAATTATAACTAGCGGTCCATCTGAAATCAATATCACTTCGAAGAAATCGGCTATTCTTGGGCATACTCCTATTAATAGCCACCGGTTATATATTTTTCGAGTTCGTGAATAGTTACTTCCTGATCAGCGATGATCTGCTTTACTAGATCACCAATACTTATCACCCCAACCAATTGGTCTCCCTCAATTACCGGTAAGTGCCGACAACGCTTGTTTGTCATCAATGCCATACATTCTTTCACCCGATCATCCGGTGATACGTATATCACTTCTTTGGTCATCGATTCACCGACTGTCATATCTTCAGATGCCCTTCCCTTTAACCTAACTTTTCGCGCGTAGTCCCTTTCAGAAAATATGCCGACAAGCTTATCTTGATCCATGACCAAAACCGAGCCTACGTTGTGTTCGGCCATTAGCTCAAGGGCTTGCAAAACCGTAGCTTCTGGTTTGGTTGATAAAATCTGATCGCCCTTAATAGATAAAAGTTCGCGTATACTGTTCATAATATCCTCCTAGCTCAATCCCACTGGAATTTCGCATTTCTGATGCGTCACAATTTGAAATATCATACCTCCAACTTTCTTTCCATGCATCGAAAATTTCTGGAGATTACAAAATATAATCAACACTTCTTTTAATTTGGGATGATTGAGAATTATTTCAATTCATTTAGCAGTTGGATATCGTTTCACCCACAGTGGGTTGAAATTACGATATTTTTTATAGCTATGGGTGAATCACTCGCCGTTATTGGATTGGTAATTCCTGGTGTGGCTTTGATGTTTGCGGTGGGAGCACTGATCGGAACCAGCGTATTACCCTTTGCACCAATTTGTTTTTGGGCAACAGTAGGCGCTATCACCGGCGATAGTTTGAGTTTCTGTATCGGTCGATACTTCCAAACAGAACTGAAACAATTTTGGCCTTTTCGCTCTTACCCGTGGATGATTGAGCGTGGGTTACGATTTTTTCATAAATATGGTGGGCGAAGCTTGATATTTGGGCGTTTTTTTGGGCCTGTAAGGGGAGTGATTCCTCTTGTAGTTGGAATGTTGGATATGCATGCTGGCCGTTTTTTCGTAATTAGTGTCTGTACCGCCACGGTTTGGGCGCCCGCCTATTTGCTTCCAGGCATGGTGTTCGGGGCTTCTTTGGAGTTGGCATCAAGGGTGGCTGGTCGCTTGGTTGTATTCATCATTTTGATTGCTGTTTTGTTTTGGTTGGCTATCTTGCTGGGTAAAAAAATCTATTTATTTTGTCAGCCATTCGCCTTGGGCTTGGTTGTAGTGAGTATTGTATTTGGATTTCTGTATATTGAAGACATAAACTTAATCAAGCGAGATACGGATGCTTTCCACCAGAAAAAATTTGTTACCCAATCGTTTTGGTGGAATAAGGGTTGGAAATTGCTCTCTAACGTGGAAGAAAATGTTATCCATCGTCGCCCAAGATCATTGACGATACAATGGTCGGCATCCTTGGCTGACATCCATGAATTGTTTGCAAAACAGGGGTGGGCCAAACCGCCGACGTTAAATGTTCAAAATGCGTTGCATTGGTTAAACCCCGAGGTTCTTATTGGTCAAACGCCAATTCTTCCCCAATTTCGTCAGAACAAACAAGCGGCTTTAGTCCTCATTAAGCCACAATCTGATTTTACTGCTTTGGTGTTGAGGTTGTGGCCAAGCGATTGGGTTATAGAGGGAACACGTACGTCTCTATGGATCGGAAAGCTCAGCTATTTGGAGCAGCGCAAAATGGCAAATTTTCTATATTTATCGGAAGAAGTGTCGGTGGATGCGCGAGGTCTCGCAGTTTTGGAATCAGCCTTGAAAGCGATTACGACTCCCGCTGGTTTTTTTGGACAAACAGTTTCACTTAATCCCCCAATTATTTTATTAGCGCTGAAGCAAGAATAATTTGTTTATCTAAACGGGTTTTCAGACGCGGAAACGTGTCGGTTACTTGTTCACAACCACTCTATAGCCTCAATAACCCGGGTTTCTATCTTTTCCAACGGCTCATTTGCACCCCCTATTATAGCGATTGAGCCAACTTCGGCTGGCGTGATGTAACCAAAAAACTCGTACTGCTGTACAGGAATTTTTTGGTTGATGTGGAGCGTAGGCAAAAACAGCAAAGTTACAGGTCCGTTTTTTCCTTCGATTACCAAGTGTAATCCGTGAGTATTTCCAATGGGGCATATCCTGACGTGAGTGATTTTCCCAACTGGGGAATTGAATGCAATTCCAAAGTCGCTCATGGTTGTACGAACTACGGCGTGTTTAACAGGTTCAGTAGCTGCCAACGCTTCAGGCTCATGGCTAATGTGCTCGTAAACAAATTGAGTTGAGTTTGGTTCGTATAGTGGCTTAGATCGTAGGAAAAAAGTCATTCCCACTACGAGTATTACTGTAGCGGCCATGGCAAACTTTACAAAACCTGAATAATAAGCTTTCTTATCTTGTTTTTCAGGAATTTGTAAAAGGCTTTTGTTAAGGTATTTAGGTACTTCGATCTTAAAAGCATTTACTAGAGAATCATCAATTTTTGAAACTTCGTCGGCAAACCACTGACACTCAGGACAATTTTTTTTATGATCCATTAAGTGTTGACTTAGGGCGTTGGGATCTGCCGCGTAATTTTTTTGAAACTGAATACACTGCATTATTCTATATCCGAGGATTGAGGCGCCAAAATTGAACGTAACTTTTGCTTAGCTCGAAATAAGCGAGTCATCACAGCACCAGTGCTTACGCCACATAGAGTTCCGATTTCTTCACAACTAAATCCTCCGAGTACCTGTAGCATGAGAGGTTCTCTGTATTCTTCAGCGAGTTCTTCCAGGGCCATTCTTAACGCAAATGCCTCGGTGCTGGTATCATTTTGAGTATCCTTTTTCTCCAGAAATTCCAAGTCAACAGTACTGAAATTAGGTCTATAACGTGCGAATTGTCGTGAATATTCATTTCGTAAGATAGTAAAAAGCCAACTTTTTGCCGCCTTGTGGTCTTTAAGATTTTTTAAAGATTTCCATGCTCGAAGGCAGGTTTCTTGCGTCAAATCTTGTGCCAAAGTGGGGTCTTTACATAACCAGATGGCGTAACGGTAAAGGTCTTCTGAATGGGCCGTTACCAAACGGGCGTATTCAACTTTCTTGGTACTCACTATAGACCTGATGGTGACCTGAAATCTTTCAGTTCAATCGATGCCGCAAAGGGCTTTTTCGAGGAAAATGGGCGCGTAGAAACTCGATTTGGTCGGTTAGTACTTTGCGGCCTTGCAAATAAACGTATTCGGCGTGGGTTGGTGTGAACGGAATAGCAACCAACTGCATGCCTGCTTGCTCTGGAGTATGGCCGGCTTTATGGTTGTTGCAACGCTTACAAGCTGTTACAACATTGTTCCAGCTATCTTTCCCTCCCATACTCAACGGAGTGACATGGTCCCGGGACAGGTCGCTTTGCCTGAACCACTTACCACAATAAAGGCAAAGGTGATTATCCCGTTTAAATAAAGTTTTATTATTTAATGGGGGTACGTAATTTTTTGATTTCTTTTGAAGCGCATAATTTTTGCTGAAGGTGGCTACTATAGAATTTACCTCAATGACACTACGTAAACCCGTGTGAGCATTGGTTCCACCGTGAATAGTGTATAGTTGGATTCCACAGGCATAAGCTACTTGCCCAAGATGGTAAAGTTTTGCAGCTTCCTGATAGTTGATCCATTCCAGTGGCATGCCGGAGGAATCTGTGCGTAAGACCTGATGGCTGAATAAATCCATGTTTTTTTACATTGACTTATAATGGTGACGGTTTGGGGGCAGATAGAGCATAGAAAACCTCCGGCCGTTTGTATTCTCGAGTAAATTCGTTAGTAAGGTTATTGTACAGAGGAGTTATGCACAGTTTAAAAAAAATTGACAATAAAATAAAATTTTCTGTTGCAGAAAATGCTTGAAACTGATAGAAATTTGTAGATCATTGATTTTTAATAAATTAAAAAATTGCGTACTTTTTTTACAATATGTTGAAACGAACCGGATTTAGGTGGTTTATCGGGTTTGCTTCTATTTTTTTCCACAGAGTTATCCACAGAAATTGTGGATATTCTGAATATTGTCCTTTAGTCTAAGTAGTTAGGTCTACTTTCTCGAATCTAAATAATAAGTGAATTTGAGGGGTGTCTAAAATCCTACGGATTGCGGTTCCAATTCCGCTCAGACTTATCTTCGATTACCTCCCCCCCGAAAATTGTAATGGTAATAGTTTACGCCCAGGGATTCGTGTAAGGATTCCTTTTCGAGGTCAAAGCAAGATTGGTTATTTAATTGATGTCGTTGAGCATTCGGAAATAGCTTTGTCGCAGCTTAAACCTGTCGACGCAATTGTCGATGAAGAACCCTTGATTTCCGCCAAAGACCTTAAATTTTTACTTTGGACGAGCCGTTATTATCATCATCCAGTGGGTGAAGTTGTTAGCAGTGCTTTTCCAGTTCCGCTGCGAAAGGGCAAGCCGGCAGTATTAAGGGGTCAAAAGTATTTGTTTACAACGCAAAAAGGTAGGGTTGAGAAAATAAAAGGACTGAGTCGGGCAAGACGCCAATCCGAATTGATGAAGCTCCTTTTTGACTCTCATCAAGGTTTGAGCGCTCAGGATCTTGTCAGGCTCGATTGGAATTGGCAAAACAGCGCGAAACAGCTTGTAGAAAAAGGATTGATAGAAATTAGAGAGGTTCCGGCACTTTTAAATTGTGAGCAACGTTCAACACCGGCACAATATTCGCTCAACGCGGCTCAAAAAAATGCTATAGAGCAAGTGCGCCATGCGATGGACAAATTTAAACCTTTCCTGTTGGAGGGTGTTACCGGTAGTGGTAAGACCGAGGTCTATCTTGGTTTGATAGAGTTTGCACTTCAACAAGGCAAACAAGTGATGGTTCTGCTTCCCGAGATTAGTTTAACGCCTCAGTTAGAAGCTCGATTTCGCAAACGCCTTGCTAAACCCATTGCTGTTTTTCATTCCGGATTGTCCGAATCCGAACGGCAGCAGGCATGGCTTTGTTTTCGACAGGGATTGGTGCCAATTTTGCTAGGTACTCGGTCGGCCGTATTCACACCGATGCGTAATCCAGGGCTAATCATTCTTGATGAAGAGCATGATGCTTCGTTTAAACAACAGGAGGGATTTCGCTTTTCTGCCCGCGACATTGCAATAGCTCGAGCGAAACAATTGTGTATCCCAGTGTTGTTAGGTTCGGCTACCCCTTCGTTTGAGAGTATTTTAAACGCCAACAAGGGGCGCTTTGAGCTGCTTTGCTTACCCGAAAGAGCCGGACGAGCGAGCACGCCAAGATTAAAATTACTTGATATTCGAAATCAGCGACTGGAAGAAGGGTTGTCGCCTCAATTGGTAGCTGAAATAAGACGTGTTTTGGCGTTGGGAGAGCAGGTATTATTATTTTTAAATAGGAGAGGGTTTGCTCCCATACTGATTTGCCATGCGTGCGGATGGATTGCCTCCTGCAGTCGGTGCGATAGCCGATTAGTGGTTCATTTTGGTCACGGAAAACTGCGTTGCCACCATTGTGGATACGAACAGGTCATTTTTACGCAGTGCCAGAGTTGTGAAACCCCGGATCTTCGCACTCTGGGATTAGGAACCGAACGAGTTGAAAGGGGTTTAGGGAAATTTTTTCCACAGGCAAAAATAGTTCGAATTGATAGAGATAGTACCCAGAGGAAAGGTAGTTTGGAATCGGTTTTACGGCAAGTAACTTGCGGCAATATCGATATTCTTCTTGGTACCCAAATGTTGGCTAAAGGGCATCATTTTCCTAAGGTAACATTGGTGGGAATATTGGATGTTGATGCAGGCTTGTACAGTACTGATTTTCGGGCTTCGGAGCGGTTGGCTCAACTTGTCGTTCAGGTGGCTGGCCGAGCAGGGCGCGAACAAAAACCTGGAAAAGTCGTCCTTCAGACTCGTCACCCAGATCATCCGTTACTGATGGCCCTGATTCAAAAAGGGTATCGTGGATTTATCGACAACGCTTTGTCCGAAAGGAAAGCAGCATTGCTCCCTCCTTTTAGTTTCCAAGCTCTCATGCGGGCTGAAGCTACCAATACGGAGACTCCTCTGCAGTTACTAAAAGATGTGCAAAAACTCGCGGCAGGATCAAGCATTGTGGATACTAGTGTTTTTGGACCTGTTAGTGCGCCGTTAACGAAAAAAGCCGGTTTATACCGCTTTCAATTATTATTTCAAAGTCCAAAGAGGGAAAACCTTCATCGATTGATAGGGCGAATTTTGCCAAAAGTAATAGCGCTTCCAACTAGCAAGCGGGTTCGTTGGTCCCTCGATGTTGATCCGCTGGATTTTTATTAGTCGAAAATACGTTGTTTACGTTATGTGGTTTCTCTGAATAAACGTACTAATCTAGCTTGTTTTTTCGCTCCTGTCCTAACATTCTCAATCGCAACATTGAATAACTTGTTCCTCTTGATACTGTCTGCCAATAATCAAAATTCCAGCGCAAATTGGGTATATTTATTTCACAGAATCACCTTATAATGGGTGGTTTGGTTCTAGCTTATTTTGTTGATTGTTTATGAAAGTGCGTCTCCAAAAACTCCTGGAAAAAGCAATTGAAATACTAAAGAGCCGAGGTGAACTTGACGTTGGTCTTGCCGCTAAGGTCAATATTGATCGGTCTCGGGATAACCAGCATGGGGACTACGCCTCCAATCTTGCTTTAACTCTCGCTGGTCGAGCAGCAACGAATCCAAGAGTATTGGCAGAAAAAATAATAGCTGCAATCCCGGACGATGATTCCATTGCAAAAGTGGAAGTGGCGGGTCCGGGATTTATCAATTTCTTCATAACGGCACAAACGCAATTTCACGTTATTCGCCGAATTCACGCCGAATCAAATCGTTTTGGTGAAAGTCATGTAGGCGATGGCCAGAAAGTCCAAATTGAATTTGTGTCTGCTAACCCGACAGGTCCATTGCATGTTGGGCACGGTAGGGGGGCTGTTTATGGTTCTGTGGTAGCAAATCTTCTATCTGCCGTGGGATTTGACGTTCAGAAAGAATACTATGTCAATGACGCTGGTCGTCAAATGGATATTCTTGCCGTCAGCATTTGGCTGCGATATTTGGAGGCGTGTGGAGAGGAATTGCCATATCCAAGCAACGGGTATCAGGGTGCATATATTAGAGAAATTGCTCAAGGTCTTCACACTCATATAGGGAATCTCGCCCATTGTGCAGTTTCGATGGTAATGGATGATATTCCGTCGGATGAGTCTCAAGGCGGCAATAAGGAAGTTCATATCGATGCTCTAATTGAGCGGGCTAAAACTTTGCTTGATTCCGGCCAATACCAGGAAGTCCTGCAATTTGGTCTTGATCGTATCTTGGAGGAAATTCGCGAAGACTTGGGTGAGTTTGGAGTCTATTTTGACGAATGGTTTTCAGAGCGCCAATTGAGTAACGATGGAACAATCGACGCGTGTTTAGAAAATCTCAGTGAGTCAGGCTATATTTTTGAAAAAGATGGTGCGACCTGGTTTGCTTCGAGTCGACTGGGTGATGAGAAAGACCGGGTTATTATCCGAGATAATGGTCAAAGCACCTATTTTGCTTCTGATATCGCTTATCATTGGAATAAGGTCGATCGTGGGTTTGACCGTATAGTTAATATATGGGGGGCCGATCATCATGGGTATATTCCCCGAGTACGGGCAGCCATGCAAGCGCTTGGAGTAGACTCGTCAAAGCTTAAAGTACTTTTGGTCCAGTTTGCAAATCTTTACCGGGGTGCCGAAAAGGTCCCAATGTCCACCCGCGCCGGTGAATTTGTTACCCTGCGTGAACTTCGCAATGAAGTGGGGAAAGACGCCGCTAGATTTTTCTATGTAATGAGAAAGTCGGACCAGCACATGGATTTTGATCTTCAATTGGCCTGTTCGCAATCTGCGGATAATCCAGTTTACTACGTGCAATACGCCCATGCGCGGGTTTGCAGTGTTTTACGAAAACTTGGCGACCAAACACTTGAACATGATTTTGATCGAGGTATGGTGCATTTGAATTTGCTGACCGAAGAGCATGAGACGACATTGATCGGGACTTTAAATCGCTATCCAGAGACCGTGGAGCGTGCGGCACTCCAATATGAGCCACATCTCCTGACCCATTTTCTACGAGAGTTATCTAATCAATTTCATACTTATTATAACGCCCACCAATTCTTAGTTGGAAATGCCGAATTGCGGGATGCCCGGCTGAACCTGATCGGTGCTGTGCGACAGGTTGTTGCCAATGGGTTGGGATTGTTGGGTGTGTCGGCACCCAAAACGATGTAACCAATTATTATGGCTAGGGATTACAAAAACCGGGCAAGAGCTCGCAAAAAAAAACCAGTTCCAATATGGAAATGGTTGGGAATTGGCGCCTTGATAGCGGGGTTTGTTACTTTTTTAATATTTCTGCAGGACAATAAAGGCGATCCGATTCCTACCGCTCGTAGGTCTCCACCGCCCCAAATTGTGAAGAAAGTGAATAAGCGTAAGGAGAGGGAAAAGAAAAAGGCGGAATTTCAGTTCTATACTATCCTAGAGCGGGAACGGAAAATCCCCGATTACGAAGTTAAAATTCGAAAAAGAGAGGAACAACTCGGCCGAGCAAAACCAGGGCGTTATGAGTTACAGGCAGGATCTTTTCGGAAATTCGCCGAGGCTGACAAACGAAAAGCTCAATTGGCTTTATTAGGCGTTGAATCCCGAATCGAGAAAATAATGGTGGGTGATACTCGTTGGAATAGGATAAAAATCGGCCCTTTTTTCGATATGGTTAAAGTTGATAACGTACGCTCCCAGTTGCGGGAAAATAGTATAGATGTTGTAGTCATGAAAGCGGATTGATGTTTAAAAGAGTTTCGAATTCCCTAATGTCGTTGTTGCTATGTTTCCTCATCATCGGGTGTTCATTGGAACCGGTAAAGCATGAAGCTGCTATTGCTTCATCGGAAACGCTTGAAGCCTCAGAAAAAGGTTGGTGGTATGCGAGGTTTCGTATGAACTGGCCAGAACATTCTGATCCGGTTTGGCATATGGATTCGATGGTGGCGCATTTGGTTGTCTCACCCGTTTTGGATGAGAAACGTCCGCAAATTGAGCTATGGCGGTTTCACCGAAGAGCACGTAGGGATGGAGCGGGTCACCAATTCAGTTTTATCTTTTACTCAACCCCTGATACGGCCTCGAAGATTTATCAGGCGCTTGAGTCGAATGCTTCCTTGAAAAGGTTAATAGCCGAAGGGAAGATTGAAAAATTGGTGTTTGACAATACTGGGGAAATCAAAAGACCTAATATCGAAGATACAAGTGACCCAGTTTGGGACGAAATTATTCAGAAATCTTGGCCTTATTACATCATGGGCGTCAGTGAAATGTGGTTGGATATGGTCGAGCGGGTTGTTGCTTATAACAAAGATAAAGCGGATACTTCCGAAGAATTCTACGATTACGTCCACAATACGGTTACACTCCTTTGGAAAAAGGAAGGAAATCATGCTTTTCTCCATCATTTGAATGGGTTGTTTGCGTATAGACCCATGGTGATAACCGAGCGAAAATTAATGACCTTTTAGGTGATTGTTCACAGTATATATTTTAACTCGCTCCACCTATATTCCGCACTTTTGTCACAAAGGCACCTGTAGGATTTTTGAAATGGTCATGAATGGCCCAAGGTGTAATATGTGGGAAGTAAAAGTTCTCGGTTATTTCTGTAATTCCAGTCCTTTGTCCTTGTCGTAAAACAAATCAGAAGTAATCTGAGTAGTAGTTCTCTGGTGGTGAGGCTATCACTGTTACCATGACAGCAAATAATAAGAAAAATTAATTTTATGAAAATATTAGTGATTGGCGGTGGGGGCCGCGAACATGCGCTGGTATGGAAGCTGGCTGAGTCGAGTAGAACTCAACGTATTTTTGTGGCACCCGGCAATGCTGGTACGGCAATGGAACCTAAAACCGAAAATATACCAATAGACGCGGATGACATACCTAAGCTTTTGGAGTTTGCAATAGATCATAAGGTCGATTTAACCGTGGTTGGACCAGAAGTACCTCTAGTTGCTGGTATCGTCGATGAATTTGAAGCCGTAGGAATGGCATGTTTTGGCCCTAAACGGTTGGCAGCGCGAATGGAAGGTTCTAAATCTTTTAGCAAAGGATTTCTGTCCAGACATAATATTCCAAGCGCTGAATACCGAGTATTTACCGATCCAGTAGAGGCTTGTCGGTATATTGATGATGTAGGCGCCCCGATTGTGGTTAAAGCGGATGGTCTTGCCGCTGGTAAAGGGGTTGTTATCGCGCAGACGGTTAAAGAGGCGAATGATGCAGTACGAAGCATGCTTTCGGATAATATTTTTGGTGAGGCGGGTACACAAGTTGTTATTGAAGAATTTCTAACGGGTGAGGAAGCTAGTTTTATCGTCATTGCCGATGGAAAACATGCGCTGCCGCTGGCAACATCGCAAGATCATAAAGCACGCGATAATGGAGACCTAGGCCCAAATACTGGAGGAATGGGAGCTTATTCTCCAGCGCCGGTGGTCACACCAGAAATTCATCGGCAAGTTATGCGAGATATTATTCGACCGACCTTGGATGGTATGGCTTCAGAAGGGATGCCATATACCGGGTTCCTTTACGTAGGGCTGATGATCAACGCAGATGGTCAAGCAAAAGTATTGGAATATAACTGTCGCTTAGGCGACCCTGAGACCCAGCCGATCATGATGCGTTTAAACAGCGACTTGGTTGAATTATGCCAAGCGGCGCTTGACCAACGTCTGGACGCTGTCGAGTTAGACTGGGATGCTCGTGTTGCCTTAGGTGTAGTTATGGCTGCGGGTGGTTACCCTGGTTCTTACCGTAAAGGTATTATGATTAGGGGGTTGCCAAATCAGGCAAGTGATAGCCATAAACTATTCCACGCAGGAACTCGGTGTCGGGAAGGTGGACAAATTGAGACAAATGGAGGGCGGGTATTCTGTGCTTGTGCTTTGGCGGATTCAATTAAAGGTGCACAAGAAGCTGTCTATCGCCTTGTTGAATCGGTCCATTGGGATGATGCCTATTATAGGACCGATATCGGGTACAAGGCTTTAAAATCCTAGTAGTTGGGGCGCAAATAAATCGGTGGATTTCACTGCTAACCGGGTTTATGTGTGGTGGAGTATACATTTTAAGGTCTTGAACCGAATCTGGGGTGGAGTTATAAAGCTGAATCAACAAAGGGCTGTTGATTTTGTGTGCTTTTTAATTGGTTTTCGAGTCGAAGAAACTGTGCTTCCCAATATTTTCGATTTTGTCGCCATCCCCCAGTGGTTAATTGTTTGCGGCCGACTTTGATTTCCTGAGTTGCTTGTTCTGTTTCCCCGGTTACAAGTAGCATTTCGATTAAATTTCTGCGATAAGCGCTGTCGGCTGGAAACATTCCTGCTACTTCATCCAAAATAGTGATGGCTGCTTGGTGGTCTCTAAGAATATTGGTGTAATACGATGCAAGCTGGGTTAACGTTTTGGCTTTATCACCGCGTTTGAGCGCTGGATT
Organism: uncultured Methylococcales bacterium; assembly: GCA_964653275.1. Taxonomy (GTDB): domain Bacteria; phylum Pseudomonadota; class Gammaproteobacteria; order Methylococcales. The sequence goes on along the minus strand of CAZZET010000012.1, from coordinate 31,295 downwards.
TTTTAGCATATTTCCAAATAAATTAAGCACATCATTGGGGGGCAGAGTGCAGAGACCCTTTGCGGTGCAGACGACCAATTTTTGGAATGCAGTGAGTGTGGTGGGCCGTACGCGCTCTTTTCTTAACCGCTCGCTCAGGATTTTGAGTGTTTCAGTTGATGGCTGTTGATGATCCATGAAGGCGATATGGATTAGCGCAAATAATGGTATTGGGTCGGAGTCGTTAAGTTTAGAGCTGATTTCTAAATGTTTTTGTGCTTGAGCTAAATATCTTGATTGTTTTGTTCTGACGAACAATGTGATATAGGCCCTCCCTAGCTCATATTGGGTTCTTGGAGAGTTTGGGTGATGTGCTGCTTCCATGCTCGTTAGTCCAATCAAATCTTTCCAATCGGCCGCGCGCAGCGCGGTAATCGGGGCAAATAATATGATCAGGATTAGAGGGCTATATCGCAAAGCAGGGTGTAGGTTTTTGGCATGTACCCATTGGGCTAGGGCGTAAACAACGCAAAATAGTGGGCCTATGCTGGGCATGTAGTTGCGGTGTTCATGGATGAGTTCAAGGGGCCAGAGTGTCGATTCTAGGATATGCCCCCATAAAAACCAAAAGATAGCAAAACCTAATAGTTTGTGGGTACGAAAAGAAACAATGCCGCCGATCAACGCCGCGCCGATAGCAGCTACCGAAAATACGGTGGAAAAAGGCGAGAATAATCCAGTCGATACATCGAAGTCATCATGAAATAGGGCGAACGATGAAATGTTTGGCAAAAATAACATTTTGACATAAAAGCAAAGTGCACGCGCCTCGGTTAATAGCCGTTCGAATAGGGTGAAGGATCGGAACTCGTAGAGTTGAATCAACCAGCCAGAGTTGAACAGGAAATAGCCGCAAACGCATACCGTGGGGATAATCACGAAGGTGGAAAAATAGAGTTTTAACCAAAATTTCGATTGCTTGCCATTCGTTTTAAATTGGAATAGTGTTACTTCTATGACAAATAGGTAACCAAATAGCAGGATGCCGTTTTCTTTTGAGAAAACTGCGAGTAATCCGGCAACTAAAGTCCCAACTAGCATTGAGACGAATCCTTTAGGATTATTTAACATCCTAACTCGGGCCATAAGGAAAATTAAAATTCCTACCAATACAAAAAAAGTTGCCAACGACGTCATTCGTTGAACGACATAAAGTACTGATGTGAGATTGATGGGGTGAACCATCCAAAGTAATGCGACCGAAAAAGCAACGATGTGGGGCAAATCACCCTTGATCTCGTTCGAGTTGTTTTGCAATTGGATAATCAGGCGTCGGGAAACAAAAAACACAAGCATCGCATCGATGATATGGATTGCTATATTGGTGAGTTTAAAATAAATTGGCGATGCCCCACCAAAGGCGTAATTAAGGGCAAAGGTGAGCATGCTGAGTGGGCGTTTGAGTGGGCCCGCATCACCGGAAAAACTGGCTGAAATCAGGCTATTCCAATTGAGTGTGCTTGACGTGAGAGCGTCATTATCCAGAATGTTTGGATAATCATCGAATAAAAATGTACCCGGCAGTCCGGGGAGATAGACTAAAAATCCCAGAATAGGGATAATTAAAAGCGAGGGGTTCATAGACAAGGTGCCCCGCATATGCGGGGCACCAGTCATCATGTCAGGATTGAATTTTTAATTGCGGCAATTTGATGGGCGGTATTGATTACCTAAATCCCCAAGCGTACAGTTCCATTGTAAGTTTCCACTAGAGGTGTCGGGGGTCAAGACTAGCGTTTTGTTGTTCAGGTTGACTCCCCCGCCAGAATAAGCGACGGTAATGTCCCCGGCCGCTCCTACCGTTATACTGCGTACGTTATTCCCATTAATTGAGCTAGCGCCGGTTACACCCGCTTCGTCGTTGTTCGCTGGCAATGTTCCTTCGCTGGCATAGTATTCCGAAACACCAGTTTTTACGCCAGAAGCGAGCCCGATACCTTCGGCAACGCGGGCTCGTATCGTATAGTCCTGATAAGCTGGAATCGCCACGGCAGCTAGAATGCCGATGATGGCGACAACGATCATTAATTCGATCAAGGTAAAACCTTGTTGGGTTGTTTTCATGTTTTCATCCTCTTGTGAGTGCGATTAAAAAAAACTGGTGTGATATCCAATCCTCGAATTTTAAGAATAGCAGCACCTGTGCCAAATTTTTAAAATTCGAATGTGTAAGTGTTGGATGAAGGTGGGATTTTTCACAAGGCATTGAATTGTCATTAAATAGTTGTGTTAATAGGCATGTGAGACGCCTTAGTCGACATCGATTGTGCTGATGTGTCGGTTTATTCTGCACGGCGAATGTGAACCTATTGGGGCAAAACCTGACGTTGTGGGTCACATGATTTATCGAATGGAATTACCCAAACAGTTATGTCCGGTATACTACTGCTCCTAGAAAGCGGTAACCTTGTGATCATCCTCTAAATATAAAACTAAGGAATGCGCCCCGTATGGATTATGATGTGATTATAGTTGGGTCGGGCATGGGCGGTCTGGCTTGTGCTAGCTTATTGACTCAACTGGAAAACAAAAAAATATTGGTGCTGGAGCGCCATTTTACCCCAGGGGGCTACACCCATATGTTTAGCCGCAATCAGGGTTACGAATGGGATGTGGGAGTGCATTACGTTGGAGAAATGTGTCCAGGGAGTTTCTATCGTCGTATATTTGATTACATCACCGATGGAAGCATTGAGTGGCAAAAAATGCCCGAGGTTTTCGAGCGTTTCGTTTACCCGGATTTGACCTTTGATCTATACGGCGGTCTTGAAGGTTTAATTCGAAATCTAATCGAACAGTTTCCTCAAGAAAAGAAAGCAATCGAGCAATACAGGGACGACCTTGCCAAAGCAGCTCGATGGTATGGGCGTCTAATGGTGTCAAAAGTTATGCCGGATCGGTTAGGGTTTTTTTGGCATATTTTGCTACGCTTTGGTTCAAAAATGGCATTAATGTCGACGAAATCTTATTTGGATCATCGGTTTAGCGATCGTCGACTGAAGGCCGTTATTGCTTCTCAATGGGGTGATATCGGAATCCCGCCAAGCGCTAGCGCTTTTGCCGCCCACGCACTTGTTGTCGTGCACTATTGTGGGGGTGGTTACTATCCAATCGGCGGGGCAAAGGTAATTGCTAACAGCTTGATTCCTATCATAGAGCGGACGGGTGGGCGGCTTTTGACTCGTCATCGTGTGGATTCTATTATTGTTGATGGTAACAATGCTGTCGGCGTAGAAGTTCTGACCCGTGCAGGAGGACAGGATCAAGTAAAGCGGTATTATGCCGACACGATCATATCGAATGCTGGAGCCTATACGACTTTTAATCGATTGATGCCATCTAAGGTTAAGCTTCCATGCCAATCGATTCTTGATCAGTTTCCTGTTGGGAGCGCCCATGTTTGTCTCTATATCGGTTTTAAGGATAATCCATCAAAATTGGGGTTTAACGGCGAGAATCTTTGGATTTATAAGGATTTTGATCACGATGAGGCGTATGACAACAGATGTCGTATTGTGGATGGTGAGATATCGGGATGTTTCTTATCCTTTCCTTCGCTCAAAGATCCGACGGCAAAAGGACATACAGCCGAACTTATATCCTTTGCTGATTACGATCAATTTAGTCCCTGGTCTGAACAAAAATGGAAAAAACGTGGAAGAGAATATGATGCGCTTAAACAGCGAATTTCCGAGGCATTAATAGCGTTTGTCGATAGTCGTTATCCCGGGTTTGCGAAACTGATTGAGTATCAAGAATTGTCGACACCGCTAACTACGTCAGATTTTACCGGACACCGGCATGGATGCATCTATGGATTACCGGCAACACCAGAAAAATTCTCGGCCAAGTGGCTTAAGCCTAAAACACCGATCAACAACCTTTATTTAACGGGGAGTGACGTTGCGGGTCATGGAATTGTTGGTGCGTTGATGGGTGGTGTGATGACCACCTTAGCGATGTCACGAAAGCGATGGGTATTTTTGAAGTGGTTAGTGTCTGCTAAAAGACGTTAAACTCAATGGTGTCAAAAAGTTGCTTGGGCTATAAGCGACCAATCAGTTAATACTTACGACTTGCATTCTCTAACGTTATAGCAACCAGCATTTTAATGGCGAGTGATTGTTTCTGTAGGTTCTTTAACAGTTTAAATTTCCGGATCAAGGAAAGTGCTGTCTCGAAATTAGATTCGGCAATGGCAGCTGTAAGCATTGCGGTTACTATGTAGTTAATTTGTTCGAGGGTCAAGTGTGTGGTGTTATTAAGTACCTGTTTACCATAATATAAAGTAGTTTCAGTATTCCGCTGACTAATCCCCTGGTGGAGGTATAACCAGTTCAACAAAAATGCTGAATTTTTGTCAGTCCTACATCGATTAATTTGTTTGTTCCAATAACTTTCAAGTTCTACGAGAGGTAGATAGGGATTAATCGCAGTGGCTATGATTCTAAATGATTCAACAAGGGTTGATTCGGTTAAGTCGCTGGTGTGACAGGAATTGGTAATATCCATGGCAAACCGAAGTTTTTGATGGTCAAGGTGACGTGCGTCAAAATTTATGATTGACTTGGCCTTTGTCCGGTTTTTATAAAACTGAAAGTATCTCCCATGTTTGCTAACGTTATCTTGAGGCATTTTACCTGTTAACCAATGTAATACTGGTACACCATTGATATGTAGCCATGCGAGATTGCTGGCGTTTTGCTGCAAATACCGGGCTTTCGGAGCCTGATAACCAAGATATGGGAAATAATCTGAGTTCATCGGTGTTTGCATCGTTGAAAACATAGGCGTGAATGTATGTCTATTACCAAGGTACCGAATATTTATGTCATCCATATTTTCTATGCCTACACGAATTAATTCGACTTTTGTTTTGTCATCGCTAAATATCCATGGATCTAAATTTTTCATGGGGTTTTCATGGCTTGCCAGAATAAGAATATTTGAGTCGTCAGTGTTGTATATACGCAAATATGAAAAAGATTGATTCAAGGCTTTGATAACAGAGGCTATGTTATCCATATTGATTTCATAGAGTTGTAACCACTGGACAAAGATTCCATCATTTTCAAGATGTTTTTGAATATGCTGATAAAATTCATAAGAAAATAAGGATGCAACGCCATTCATCCATGGGTTGGATGGTTCAGATACAATTATGTCGTATTTTTTTTGATGGTTTGAAAAAAATGATTTTGCATCGTCAATATGAATTGAGCTTCGGGGATCACTAAACGATCTTTTTACCCGCTGCCCAAATTCCTTGGCGCCGATTAGTATTTCCTGCTCAATTTCAATCGTATCCAGGGTATCAATGGATTGGGCAGCCAACAATGCATGGCTGGTGAGACCTGAACCCATCCCGATATTCGCTACCCTGCGGGCATCGGATTTCAATGCCAAGGGCACTATGGCTGCCATGACCATTGTGACTTCGTCTGCGCTATAGGGTTTATCTAATGGGGCTATTTTGGCATCGGTCTTGCCATTGGTGCGGATGCTTTTACTGCCGTCAGGATGTTTAATTAATGCGATTGAAGCTGTTTTACCGTCGTTATAAAACATCAATTTATCGGCCTTGGCCAGCCTTGCCTTACCAAATCGATAAACCCCGGATGATAAAACTGCGCGATCAAATGGGGTAAAACTCAGAACAATCATGAATACAACTACACCAGTTAATGGCAAAGTCACTTTTGGATTCGCCCGCCAGTTTTTCTTATAGGCAATCAATAATACAATTCCAAGCAAGATGTCAATTGAACTTCCCACAGTAATGAGTGTTTTAACGCCAGCGATAGGCATGACGAGGTGTATCGCTAATAAAATACCCACAATAGCGCCGACAGTATTTGCCGAGTAGATTTTGCCTATAGCAGCTTCATTGCCACCGGATTTCAGCAATATGTTGGTTATCAGCGGTAGGGTCATCCCTGCCATGAGAGTAGCGGGAAACATGATTGCCATTGCAATAGCATGGCTACCAAAATTAAACAGGAAGTAGCCAGAATCCGTTTTGGCCAAGCCATCGAATAGGAAACTCATGAACGAAAACGACTCTACATATAAGGGTAGTGTTGCGGTTGCCAGCAAGCCCATGATGATTTGAATCCAAGCTAGATAAATACCTGGCGATGCCAATTGGTCAATTTTGCGACGGATCAAAAAACTACCCAGTGCCAAACCAGCAATGAAGGCGCTTAACATAAGCTCGAATGCTTGCACTGACGAGCTTAAAACAAGGCTAAGCATGCGTATCCAGCCGATCTCATAAAAAAATGAGGCCGTACCAGTGAGCATCGCAACCAATATGAGAAGCTTTGAATCATTGGTTTTAATATATCGAGGCGATTGCACAATTGCGGGTTCGGTACTAGCAAGCTCTCTCGTGATGATCCAGACACATAGTGCTAAAAGAATATTGATAATGCCGGCTGTCAGTGTGGCTCCTGGTAAACCGACCGCTTCGATCAAAATAAATCCACTAAATAAAACCCCAATTGCAGCTCCCATGCTATTGGAAAAGTAAAGCATTGCCAGGGTGCGACCAGACGCTTGTTTGTCAACCCGGATAATTGCAGAACTCATTAGCGGAAATGTTGTACCCAGTAATAGTGCCTGGGGCAGTAACATCGTGGTTGCAATACTCCACTTAGCTATTGCAGCCAAAGTTGGGCTATTGATATTTGGTAAAGCGTATTCGAATAGGAAATTTTGGAGTGCTAAAAACTCCTGGTGGAAGACGACACCAAAAATACCAATAATGGCCTCTACAACGGCGTACCAGAGTAATGGGTTTCGTATTCGGCTCGATACCCGACTAATCAACCATGCTCCAAGGGCCATCCCACCCATGAAAATGGTGAGAACTAGGGTTTGTGCATAGGCGGCATGGCCCAACACGAGTTTGATATAATGGGACCATATGGATTCATAGATCAGGCCGGAAAAACCGGACAAACTGAAAATAAAAAATAATGCGTAACTGGTTTTTTTCATAATATGTCCCTTCTAACGATAATTATAATGGTCTTTCGATAATGCATTAGTCAGGATTTGTGAGAGACTAATCACACTTTGAAATTAAAGGGAATATCTATGCTTTCAAATCCCAAAGATTCGCCGATAGTTTAATTAACTGTCTAGGAAATAGCTTGGATCTATCACGATCGGTGAGAATTACTCGTACCTTTTTAGACAGCCTAACATTTATTGCCATTGTATTGGTGAAGAGAGGTTGTTATGGGACTTTTGAAAACGGGCATATTGATTTGCTTCTTTAGTAGCGGACTGAACGAGATTCCGAAATCGTTTAAGCTTTTTACTAAGACATTGACAATATATTTCTGTATTTCAACAATTTTAAAAGCCTTAATCATTTTTCCACATTTAGCGCTTATTCAAACTGTTTATGAGATTGGGTTAACATTCGTGTTTGTTGGTACCCTTCTATTACTGTTTCGTAAAAGTGCGCAATTCCTACAAACTATGACGGCATTGTTGACGTGTCAAAGTATCGTAGCGTTTTGTACAATACCGGTTACTTTGTGGTTGAGTGTTGCTAGTAGTAGTATTATATTAATTCCTTTTTATACACAGGGTGTTTTTCTGGTTTGGGGATTGGCTGTAATATGCTATATCTTAAAAGAAACCTTGGTTAAGGAAGTATCGTTTAGTTTTCAACTTGCCTGCTTATATTTTGTGCAAATATTCGGGGTGTCTTCGATTTTAGCCATGGTTTAAAAGGCAACTTTTATAGGTTTTCATCTGATTTTTAGGATGAATCCTGAAATTGCTTGTCTGTAAGGCGGCTTCCTAGGCGAGGGTAGCCCCTTAGTTTTGTCATTAGGGAAACTAAATGCCCATAGTTACTAAGGTAAGCTTACTCAAGGAGCGGCGTACTAAAATCATCGTGACACTCGGTCCATCGTCTATGGATCCGTATACTATCAAGTCACTCATCGAGGCGGGGGCAGATGTAGTGCGCCTTAATATGTCACATGGAAATCATCAAACCCATCGAGATGCTTTCCACCGAGTGCGTGACATTGCGGCAAATCTCAAAAAACATGTAGCGATTTTGGCGGATCTTTGTGGGCCAAAAATCCGCAGCGGCTGTTTTAAGAATGGTCAGATCGACTTGATTGCGGGTGCTCAGGTTACGGTTACAACGCGAGATGTAGTTGGCGAAGCGGGTATTATCCCTTCTCAGTATGAGGCTTTGGCAAGTGATATTGAACCGGGTAATCGAGTCTTGCTCGATGATGGTAAGATCGAGTTGAGGGTTGTTCGTACTTGTGGGACAGAAATAGCTTGTAAAGTGGTTCATGGTGGACCCTTGATGGATCATAAAGGCATTAATTTGCCCGGTGTAAATGTTTCGGCTCCTGCGTTAACGGAAAAGGACCGCAACGATGCATTGTTTGCATTACATCTTGGGGTAGATTTTTTAGCTCTATCGTTTGTCCGGCGTGGATCAGATCTAACAGAATTGCGAAGTTTAGTGGAGGAGTTTGGCTCTTCTGCTGGGCTAATTGCCAAAATTGAAAAACCTGAAGCACTCGAAAATAGCCGGAATATTCTTGACGCATCGGATGGTATTATGATTGCACGAGGTGATTTGGGTGTCGAATTGGAGCCTGAAGAAGTGCCTCTTGCCCAACACCAGCTTATCCATCGAGCGCGTAGTGAAAACAAACCAGTCATTGTCGCTACCCAGATGCTCGAATCGATGATGGACAATGCTCGTCCGACTCGAGCAGAAGTAACGGACATCTCCCATGCTGTATCGTGCGGAGCCGATGCTGTTATGTTATCTGGAGAAACTGCTGCTGGTGCGTTTCCGGTGCAAGCCGTTGAAATGATGGCTCGTATCGTAAAGCAAACAGAGGCGTATACTTGGCGGCGCAATTACACGACCGGTTTATCACAATCAGTGATAGAGGATGAGTCTGTATTGTTTGGTGACGCTCTTGCACAAGCGACGGCTAATTTGGCATTCGACTTGCCTGCTGAAGTCATCCTTGTCATTTCGCAAAGTGGCATGTCTGCAGCCACTGTTAGTGCTGCCAGGCCTTCTGCACCAGTTGTCGCAATTTCGTCAAGTGAACAAATATGTCGGCGTATGAGCGTATTATGGGGTGTGATACCGGTCGTTTCGAACGAAGTCGGTTGTTCTAATCCCAACCCAATTGCAAAAAAAATTGCGCGGGAAATGCATTTTGCAAAATCGCGTGGATATATTCTGTTAGTGCGTGGGTTTAGTAGTGACCCAGAATTGAATACTCCTTCTGTGACTGTGTTACAGGTTTAAGCGTCTGTCCAAGTTCATTAGACGCCCATAAAAAGCGCAAGGGCCATAGCATCAGTGCTTGAATATCCATCTGGCTCTAGGCTAATTTACGGAAGCCAACTTCAAAGTTTTAAGCGGACTCATTAATATGACCTGACAATCTGATTGTTTTACAATGTTTACTCCAGTTAGTAGCGAAATTGTACAGAATATTTGGTAGGGTAATGAAAGCTGGTTGTATACCTTGTTGAAATAATGGTCTTTATTAATTATCACAATTTGTAGAATGGCTTGTGTGACATGTAAATGCGGATCGTATTTCCTAATGAGGGGTTTTTATGAAATTAATAACATCAATACTAAAACCGTCCAAACTGGAAGATGTTCGGAAAAGGTTGTCGGAAATCGGTGTCGTCGGAGTAACGGTGACCGAAGTCAAAGGTTTTGGTAGACAAAAAGGACATACGGAGATGTATAGGGGTGCGGAATATGAGGTGGATTTTCTGCCCAAAGTTAAGATGGAAGTGGCTGTGGATGCGGATAAAGTGAGTGAAGTGGTGCATGTGATTTGCAAGACGGCAAATACTGGCAAGATTGGCGATGGAAAAATCTTTGTATCGAATCTTACAACTGCAATTCGAATTCGGACTGGAGAGATTGGAGTCGACGCACTGTAGACGAATATCGTTTCCTGTCGCAAAAAGTGGGTGGATGGGCAAATACTATTGTTAGTAAGATACTAATAAATCTAAAAATAATTACTGAGAGAGGGGATTTGATGAAGAAAAATAAATTTATTGGGCCACTACGCGTCCTGCTACTGGTGTTGGTACCATCTATTTCTCGAGCGGAAGATGTTTTTAGTGGCAGTAATACTGCTTGGATACTGACTGCTACTGTTTTAGTGCTATTTATGACCTTACCAGGTTTGTCGCTATTTTATGCTGGCCTGGTGCGTAGTAAAAATGTGCTATCGGTGCTCATGCAATGTTTCGTAATTACTTGTTTGGTCTCCATATTGTGGGTATTTTTTGTCTATAGTTTCGCTTTTGGTGATGGGGGGCCGTGGCAGAAATACCTAGGTGGGTTTTCGAAGGTAATGTTTGATTCAGTGACCCGAAATAGTTTAGTGGGTGATATTCCCGAAACTGTTTTTTCAATGTTTCAAATGACTTTCGCTATTATTACCCCAGCATTAATTATCGGAGCTTTTGCGGAACGGATGAGGTTTTCTGCAATGGTATGGTTCAGTGGGCTGTGGATTGCACTGGTGTACGCTCCTGTTTGCCATTGGGTTTGGGGTGGTGGTTGGCTTGCCGATATGGGGTTGATGGATTTCGCGGGAGGAACCGTCGTGCACGTTAATGCTGGGGTTGCGGCGTTGGTTGCCGCCATCGTAATAGGACGCAGAACGGGATTCCCTACAACCGCGATGCCTCCCCATAACCTTCCAATGGTTGTGACTGGAGCAGGTATGCTTTGGGTTGGCTGGTTCGGTTTTAATGCCGGCAGTGCTTTAGCGGCGGATGGTTCGGCTGGGATGGCAATGCTTGTGACTCATATCGGAGCAGCTTGCGGGGCTTTCGCTTGGATGTGTGTGGAATGGGTTCGCTACGGAAAACCCAGTGTTCTCGGTATTGTGACTGGGATGGTTGCGGGTCTTGGAACGATTACACCGGCTTCTGGTTTTGTCGGACCCACTGGTGCAATGGTAATTGGGATCACCGCCGGGGTGGTCTGTTATTACGCGACTCAAATGATTAAGCGTGTTTTGGAAATTGATGATTCATTGGATGTATTTCCAGTGCATGGAGTTGGGGGAATAATTGGTACCCTTATGACGGGTATTTTTGTTTCGAGTAGTTTTGGTGGGAGTGGTTTACCCGAAGGGGTGAGCATGGGCCAACAGATTATTATCCAGTTGACCGGTGTCGTTGCTACGATGGTGTGGTGTGGTGTATTGACTTTTGTAGTTTTGAAAGTGCTGGACTTAACGATTGGTTTACGTGTCGATATGGAAGAAGAAACTACCGGTTTAGATGTCGTGTTACACGAAGAATCTGGTTATAACATGTAATGTAGCAGCGATAGAAAATAGCGTTTATTGACTTGATATGTAAAATTTTTGACAAACCCCGTGGGGAGATTTATAGTGACCCCACGGTACAGGGATTAATCTCAATGGCCGTAAACAAATCATAAATTGCAAAATGTCGACCCTGTTTTGAGAAATCAAAACAGGGCCGGTTTTTTTCTGCTTAAAATAAAACGGGATATGTTCATATAACGTATGTCGTTAGGTTGGGTAGTGCTTTCAGCACCTTTCTCCGTTTTTCCTCTTAGTGGATAGGAATCGTTGCTCTGACGTCCTGTATTAGTAGCAAATAACTAACCAAAACAAAAGAATTAAACTGCCGTAACTGGAATATTCATTTTTCCCTTTGAAACCATAACCGCTTCGCCACCAACACGAATTGTAAGATGCCGGTTGAGTTTGTTATCCATCTCGATGTGTATCAGGCTTCGGCGATTGCTTTCTGTTCCTCGGTCGATTGCAAATGTGTAGGTTCCGGTGCGTACGCTTTCTTGGGAGCATAGATAACTAGCAAAGGCTGGTACACTTGAGCCAATAGGAGGGTCTTCATGGATTCCGATGCTCGGCCCAACCAATCGTCCGTGAAAATCCGAAGACACATTGGTGGTTCGGTTCGAAAACAGCAATATTTCCTGGGCGGAGCTCGAGGGAGCTATGGTTTGGCTCCATGCACCATAGTTAAATTTGGCTTCTCTAACTGCTTCGTATGAGTTCAAAGGAATGATCATATACGGGAAGCCGCAGGATACCATCATCGCTTGATATTTTTTTGTTTCGATATCATTGATATTGAGACTCAGAAAATCAGCGATTTCGTGTTCACGCGGGACAAAACGGTCGACAATAGATTCAGGGTTTAGGGTGAATTGAATCAATAGGGGTTTATTTTTTTCTTCGCTTACATTAACGGTAATTGGACCGTTATTTTGTTCCAGAACGAATTTGGTGTGATTCGTATTTAGAGAGATTTCACCAATCGATACTAAGACAAAAGCTGTGGCAATGATGGGATGGCCTGCAAATTCAACCTCACCAGAAGGTGAGAATATTTTCATTCGGTGTGTTACTGATTTCTGGTCGGATGGGAAAACAAAAACCGTTTCCGATAGGTTGAATTCATTGGCGACTTTTTGCATTAGGTTGTTATCCAAGCCTAAAGCATTTGGGATAACTGCTATTTGCGCACCTTCAAAAGCGGTATTGGTGAAAACATCGGTGGTATAAAAATCGTATTCCAATGATCTTCCTCTAAAATTTAGTTTTGGCGATTTATCCTATAGGTAGGACGTTTTGTTGAAATTTGAGGAAACCTTCGCCTAGAAGCTTGGGGCGTGATTACGTGCATCCAACCTGGACGGTTGTTCCCGAGATACGAGCAGGAAAAATGGCTACGCATATTTCTGGTTGTTCCAGGCAACGGCCTGTTATTAGGCTGAAATGCTGCTTGTAAAGTGGTGATGCAACGACGATTTCGCCTTGAATGTCTCCGGTCACACCTCGGGACAACACGTTGGCTTTACCAATAGGGTCATAATTGTGGATCGCATGGATTACATTTTCATCTGGGAAATAGAAAATAGCGACTTGTTGTCCATGTGCCAGTGCGCAAATGCCAGAGTTTGGAAGTAAATCGGTGATATCGCATACATCAACCCAGGTTTTATGATGCTTTTCCCTAATTAAAGTTTCCACCGATAATATTCCTATTCAACGTCTGTCGTTGATAAATGCTGGCGTTCTTCTTCGGTAGCGGGGCGCATCTGTCCACGTTCTTCCAGAAAGATAACGTTACTATCGGGTGATGTGCTGTTAACAAAGTGGCGGAAACGTTTAAGGAGCTTTTCATTTCCAATAGTTTCCTTCCATTCGCACTGATAGGTATCAATAATGTGGAGCATTTGTTGTTCCATTTCCGTGCAAAGGCCCAGATTATCGTCGATAATGACCGATTGGAGGTAATCTAAACCACCTTCCATGTTTTCCAGCCAGACCGAAGTGCGCTGCAATCGATCCGCTGTCCTTGTATAAAACATCAAAATGCGGTCAATATAATTTATCAGGGTCTTTTTATTTAAATTGGTTGCAAACAAATCAGCGTGACGGGGCTTCATCCCGCCATTTCCACAAACATACAGATTCCATCCATTTTCAGTGGCGATGACACCGATATCTTTGCTTTGCGCTTCGGCGCATTCGCGGGTACAGCCTGACACCGCAAATTTCAGTTTATGAGGCGCACGCAATCCTTTGTAGCGATTTTCAATTTCTATAGCTAAGCCTACACTATCTTCCAGACCATAACGACACCAAGTGCTTCCCACACAGGATTTTACCGTACGTACAGCTTTTCCGTATGCATGGCCAGTTTCGAAACCAGCCTCGATGAGGTCACTCCAGATCAATGGCAGTTGCTCCAGACGTGCACCAAATAAATCAATGCGTTGTCCACCTGTAATTTTGGTGTACAGTTGGAACTTTTTAGCAACCTCTCCTAGCACAATCAGTTTTTCAGGTGTTATTTCACCGCCGGCAATCCTAGGGACAATAGAATAGGTCCCATTTTTCTGCATGTTAGCAAGTGCCCGGTCATTGGTATCCTGTAAACCTAAATGATCGGCCTTTAATATGTATTCATTTTGGTAAGATGCGAGAATAGAGCCGACGGCCGGTTTACAAATTTCACAGCCTCGTCCCTGACCATGCGATGTTAGCAATTGCTCGAAGGTTTTTATCTTTTCTACTCGAACTATATTGAAAAGATCTTGCCGGGTATATGAGAAATGTTCACATATATCTGTATTGACCTCGATACCTCGTTTGGCCAGCTCTGAGTCTAAGAGTGACTTTAGCAATGCTGAGCAACCGCCGCAGCCGGTGCTTGCGTTGGTTTCAGCTTTTAGTGCGGGAATATTAGTGCAACCGTTTTCAATAGCTGTACATATTTGCCCTTTGCTAACATCGTAGCAGGAGCAAATTTGGGCTGAAGTAGGCAGGGCGTCGGGTCCTAATCCGATGGTGGTAGTAGATTCTCTGCTAGGTAAAATGAGGTCATCAGGGTATTCGGGTAATTCAATACCGTTAAGGCAATATTGCAGTAATGTTCCGTATTGGGTAGCGTCTCCCACTAACACGGCACCGAGAAGACGGGTGTTGTCGCCACTAACAACAATCCGCTTATAGATTTCGTTGGGTTCGTCAGTATAGGTATAGCAACAAGCTCCCACGGTTTGAGCATGGGCATCACCTACACTGGCCACATCGATTCCCATCAATTTAAGCTTGGTGCTCATGTCAGCGCCGGTGAAACTATTGTTTCCATGAGTTAATTGGCTTGCAACTGTTCTAGCCATTTGATAACCCGGCGCAACCAGCCCGAAAATTTGACCATTCCACAGAGCGCACTCACCGATAGCGTAAATGTTTGCGTCGGAAGTCTGGCACCAATCATTTATCTTAATCCCTCCCCGTTGTCCGATTTTCAAACCACATTGTCGTGCAATGTCGTCACGGGGTCGTATACCCGCGGAAAAGACAACGAGATCCGTTTCCAATTCTTCACCGTCAACAAAGTTCATTTTGTGGCGGCAAGTTTGGCCAGCATCAATTTTGCTGGTATTTTTACCAGTGTGTACAGAAACACCTAACGCTTCTATTTTACGGCGTAGCATTGCACCACCCCCGTCATCTATTTGTACCGCCATGAGTCGAGGCGCGAATTCGACAACATGAGTTTCTAATCCAAGGTCTTTGAGTGCTTTTGCAGCTTCAAGGCCCAGCAGCCCACCTCCAACGACGGTTCCTATTTTGCTGGATTTCGAGCCTGCAACAATTTTGTCAAGATCTTCAATAGTTCGGTAGACATAACATCCTTCCCGTTCATGGCCAGTAATGGGGGGCACAAATGGATAGGAGCCAGTGGCTATAACGAGCTTATCGAAGGGAATTTCAAGTCCGTTAGCGGAAATAGCTAGCTTACCTGCACGATCTATTGTGTCGACCTTGTCGCCAATATGAATAGTGATGCCGTGATCACTAAAAAATGAAAGTGTTACGAGCGAAAGGTCCTCTGCTGTTTTTCCGGAGAAATATTCCGATAGGTGAACGCGATCATAGGCGGGGCGGGGTTCTTCACAAAAAGTTATGATTTCGTATTGATCTACTCCTCCGGTATCCACCATTCCTTCTAGAAAGTTCTGACCAACCATTCCATTTCCAATAACAATCAGCTTTTGTTTTTTCATTTCAAAATAGCGACGTGATTCTGATTATGGGTAAAAGAATGACTATGTTTGATTGCGTTAAAACACTGTTTCAAAGCCAATAATCTCAGCTAAAGCAACGGAGTGGAGAGCTTAATGCAATTTTGGAGCAAATATTAAGCCATATAATAATAGCGTCTTAAATTCCCATGTATTACAAGATATTGTACAAATATATCAATGAGTTTTATACGCTGCCACGAATGCGGGAAATTGGATCAAACAAGTGCGCTTGCATCATTAGGGTGCAATAAACGGATTCTAGATTCATCAGTTTTTAGTATATTGTTAAGATTAGCACATTCAAGTATCTGAGATTTTCGAGACTACGCCTTGAGCTATGCTGCTCAATACGTTTGTTGTCTATAGGTGGGTGTTCCGAAGTTCACATCTAAGGCGATGTGTGGCTTTCCTCAGTCCTTATGTTGGTTAGTTTATCGACCCAGTATCTCTGAGACACTTATTCGCTGTGATGGCGACAACTCGCTCTCAAACGAAGAGTTCTTTCTAGGTAAAATATTTTTTTGGGGCTGGGCATTGGAGGCAGGACCCTATTTGTTTCAGATCGCTAGCCAAAGCTATGTGCTTTAATGCAAGGCTTTAGCTGCCTACACTATCGTCAAACTTTGTTCTATGAATGAACAGAGACGAAGTAGCTACACCGTTACGAGATTCACAGCCCATTTGGTATGGGTGATAAAATAACGTTATTCGGTATTAAAAGGCGGTAACATACTTTCACCCTCCATTGTGTAAAACACTTGGAGAGAGTCATCTTTAACGATATCCGGCTAAAATCAGTTAGGTGGAGACACTGGCCTATTTGTAATAGGGGGCGAAAGTATTTGTCGATAGCTGTCAAATTGGTAATCCATTCCGATATTGCGGTTTGTGCGCTGCCCATTATCGATTTGTTTTTCCCCCAATCTACTTGTTATACAATTTTTTAGTAAATTCAATTCAGATACATCCATTAGTTCTGGTTTTTCTGAGAATGTTGATGCCAATGTGGAACAATTCGCACTTGCTATGCTGACATGGCTAATTAGAAATATGACAGTTAAAATATTGTATTTCATCGTACTATTTAACACCTAAAGGTTTAGCTGAAGTTACACGCTCAATTGCAAGGCATCTTTTATCGATACAGAAGGCTTTCCAGATAATTCCATGCATCTGAATTGGAGCAATTCGACAATAGCAGTGTAAGTCACTTCAAAATAGTGCATCAATCAAATTAAAGCAATACAACCTAAATAAAATAGGGCTTTCAGGTATTAAATACAAGACCTATCAAGAGGTGGAGAGATTTTGAATCGTTTCCCTTCAGACATTAGAAAAAGCACTGGACATTCTAATTGGGTAAACACAGCAATATAATGCCAAAACTTCCCGTTTATTTTCAGGTCGTTTGTCTGGAAAAGTGTGTGATATTCATAAAACGCCATTACTCTACATTTTGTTACTACTCATTTCTGGTCATTCCGATTTTTTATGGCCAATAGCCGGGTATGGCCGATAGAGGAAATATACGGCTTTTTAAACGCTCAACTTTTTGATAGTTTTCGATATTCTAAAAATCACTAAAAAAAGCCAGTCAGTGTTATTGGCGCAGATTTACCAGTGACACAATCAAGCCCCTGTTGTATCCTCACCCAATTTAGACGTTTAAAACTGAATAACCCGAATGGAAGAAATATATAAGCCCTTGGAAGTCGAAGAAGCCGCGCAATGTGCTTGGGAGGAAGCCCAGGTATTTAGCGTCCATGAGGTTCCAGAGAAAGAAAAATACTATTGCTTGTCAATGTTTCCTTATCCCAGTGGTCGATTGCATATGGGCCACGTACGTAATTACACCATAGGCGATGTGATCAGCCGTTACCAACGGATGCAGGGAAAAAACGTATTGCAACCTATGGGGTGGGACGCCTTTGGTCTTCCTGCCGAAAATGCGGCAATAGAACGCGGCGTTCATCCGGCGGATTGGACTTACGAAAATATCGATTATATGCGGGATCAACTCAAGCGATTAGGCTTTGGTTACGATTGGGATCGTGAGCTAGCTACCTGTGATCCTGACTATTATCGTTGGGAACAATGGATGTTCTTACAATTGTTAAACAAGGGATTGGTATATAAAAAGACTTCACCGGTGAATTGGTGTCCAAAAGACACGACAGTTTTGGCGAATGAACAAGTTATCGATGGGTGTTGCTGGCGTTGCGATACACCGGTTGAGCGTAAAGAGATTTCTCAGTGGTTTATGCGGATTACGGCCTATGCCGATGAGCTATTGGAGGAACTGGAAAAACTCGATGGATGGCCTGAACAGGTTCGTACAATGCAGGCGAATTGGATTGGCCGTTCGGAAGGTGTGGATATGGATTTTAGAGTGCAGGGCATGGATGATCCGCTTAGGGTTTATACTACGCGCCCCGATACTTTGATGGGAGTTACGTATCTTGCTATTGCTGCCGAACACCCAATAGCGAATAGGGCTGCTCGGAACAATACGAAGCTTAAAGAATTTATCGATTCATGTAAGCAGGCGGAATCGTCAGAGTCAGCTTTGGAAACAATGGAAAAACGGGGTGTTTTTTCTGGATTGACCGCCGAGCATCCGATTACCCAGGAACAGGTGCCTATTTGGGTCGCCAATTTCGTATTAATGGGGTATGGGACGGGTGCCGTGATGTCCGTCCCAGGCCATGATCAGAGAGATTATGAGTTTGCCAGGAAATACCAGATCCCTATTGAACAGGTTATCTTTTCCATAAATGATACGGATGATGATATTTCCGAGCGGGCATTCGTAGAAAAAGGAATTTTGAGAAATTCTGGTGAGTTTGACGGATTGACATCAGAAAAGGCTTTTGATGCGATCGCCGGTAAATTACGCGAAATTGGAAAGGGCGAGCGAAAAACTAATTTTCGACTGCGAGATTGGGGTGTTTCCCGCCAAAGGTATTGGGGCGCACCAATACCTGTGATTTATTGTACAGACTGTGGCACGGTCCCTGTTCCAGAAGATCAACTACCCGTGGAGCTTCCTAAAGATGTCGATTTGTCGGGTTCCGGATCGCCATTGCTGCGGCATGAGGCATTCATAAATACACTGTGTCCGAAGTGTAACAAAAATGCCAAACGGGAAACTGATACTTTTGACACGTTTATGGAGTCGTCCTGGTATTTTGCCCGTTACGCATCGGCGAAAAATGATGGAGCTATGTTGGATTCTAGAGCTGATTATTGGTTACCTGTCGACCACTATATCGGTGGCATAGAACATGCTATTTTGCATTTGTTGTATGCCCGTTTTTACAACAAGCTTCTGCGAGATGAAGGCTTGATAAATTTCGATGAGCCCTTTAACAATCTTTTAACTCAGGGCATGGTCTTAAAAGATGGAAGCAAAATGTCTAAATCCAAAGGAAATACCGTCGATCCACAGAATTTGATAGAGCGCTATGGCGCCGATACGGTTCGTGTATTTATGATGTTCGCGTCGCCTCCGGAACAGTCACTTGAATGGTCGGATAGTGGTGTTGAAGGTGCGTTCCGCTTTCTGAAAAGGCTTTGGCGACAGGTGTATACCCATATCAGGCAGGACGGAACGGTTTTTGCGTTGGATGCCAGGTTGTTAAATGATGAACAAAAGGGTGTTAGGCGCCATTTGCACGAAACGATCAATAAAGTTTCTGATGATATTGGTAGGCGTTTTACCTTCAATACGGCTATTGCAGCCAATATGGAACTGCTAAATGTTCTTTCAAAGTTTAGTGATGACAGTCAACAAGGGAGATCGGTGCGGCGGGAAGCCCTCGACTCGGTAGTATTAATGTTATCTCCGATTCTCCCCCATGCTACTCATGCGATGTGGCAGGCACTTGGTCATGATGGAATGGTTGTCAATGAGCCCTGGCCAAAGGTTGATGAGGCGGCTCTAAAAAAAGATTCAATAGAAATGGGGGTTCAGATTAACGGTAAGCTTAGGGCCAAAATAGAAGTTTCGGCCATGGCTTCTAAGCAGGATATCGAATCCCAAGCATTGGCTGATCGAGGGGTTCAACGGCATATCGGTGGAAAAGATATCAAACGGGTGATTGTGGTTCCCAAAAAATTAATCAGTATCGTGGTTTAAATAATATGCAGGTTAATCTGGATCGTTTGGTGATTGTTGGGTTTATTTTGGGTGTATTGCTTCTTACTTCCTGTGGTTTTAGGTTGCGGGGTGCGATCGATCTGCCTCCCGAAATGAAAAACATCTGGGTTGATGGAATCCCTGCTAATGGTCCATTCGTCAGTAGTCTTCGGAAGTCCCTGACGGCTGCAGGTGGTAGCATTACTAGCGATCGAAATACGGCCGGCATGATATTGAACGTGCTTGATGAGCGCATGGAGCGGCGCGAAGTTTCCCTGACGCAAACAGGGAAAGTGAATGAATTTCAATTAACCTACACCTTAAGGTATGAGCTGTTAAAACCTGATGGCGAGATCTTAGTGCCGGAACAAACAATAGTTATAGTTCGGGAATATTTCAACGAGCAAATTAATGTGATTGGCAAGTCACAGGAAGAAGATCTGATTCGTAAGGAAATTTATAATGATGCGGTGCGTTCTATGGTTCGCAGAACCGGTGTCGTGTTAGGTAGAAATCCAGCCAAATGAATTAGGGCTAGTTTCCATGCGAATAAGGTTAAATCAGTTGGAGGGTCGGTTAAAAGATAATCTAGCGAGTGTTTATTTCGTTAGTGGTGATGAGCCGTTGCAAGTGGGGGAATCGGCCGATACGATTCGAACATTTGCTAGCAAGGCGGGATACACGACTCGTGAGGTTTTTCAGGTTGAAAAGGGGTTTAATTGGAATCACTTTGACTACGCAACCGATTCGTTATCGTTGTTTGGCGATAAACGAATACTGGATCTACGTTTACCGTCTGCGAAACCGGGCAACGATGGTGCAAAAGCATTGCTGAAGTATGCCGAAAATCCTCCAGATGACTCAATCTTATTGGTAACGGCTGGTAAAGTGGCGGCTTCGTCTCAAAAGTCAAAATGGTTCCAGGCTTTGGATAAAAATGGGGTCATTCTCCAGGTATGGCCGCTGGAAGGTAAGCAGCTACGCGAATGGTTAAAACAGCGGATGATGCGCCGGGGGTTGCAAACCGACGAGGTAGGGCTTGTGTACTTGGCATCTCGAGTTGAGGGTAATCTACTTGCTGCAGCACAGGAAATCGAGAAGATTTTTATACTTCATGGTGCCGGTAATATTGCGGGTGGGACCCTTGCTGAACTAGTGGCTAATAGTGCACGCTTCGATGTCTTTAAGCTGATGGATACAGTTCTACATGGTGATGCAGTGCGGGCATCGAAGATTCTTTTCAATTTAAAGCAGGAGGGTATCGCGCCACCCATTATACTGTGGGGCCTGATGAAGGAAACACGACTCCTTGTAAAGATGTCCGTTAAGAAAAATCAAGGTCAGTCTTTATCCCATATTATTCGGGAACATAATGTTTGGGAAAAGCGGAAACCTTTGGTTATTAGGGCATTAGGTCGATTACGAACTCAGGAACTGAAACGTATCTTAAAACAGGGTGCGCAAAGTGACCGTATTATGAAAGGTATCGATAAGGGAGATTCGTGGGATGCGTTGTTGACCGTTTGTATGGGATTGTGTGGTTTGAACATGGGTTGTAGGGTGGGAAGGGAACCGGAATTCATCGGTAATGGGCCATGAACTCGGTTGTCTGCGAGTGGGGCTTTAAACTATCAACAGTAAACGGATACTTTTCATAAAACTGAAGTATAACTATGCACGAAGATACAAAAACATACATGCACAGTGTTGGTGAAAAGGCACAGCAAGTATCGAGAATAGTTGGGTGTGCGGAAGCGAGTGTAAAAAACCGTATGCTCATCAAAACTGCGCAAGCTATTGAAGACAGGCGGGAATTGCTTGTTAATGAAAACCAGAAAGATTTGGAGTCCGCACAAAAGAAAGGCCTGGATCCTGCGTTACTAGATCGTTTGGAACTCAACGCGAAAACCATCTCCAGTATGGCTGATGGTTTAAGACAAATTGCGGCATTGTCCGACCCAGTTGGAGCGATTAACGATTTGAGCTATCGGCCTTCTGGTATCCAGGTAGGCCAAATGAGGGTTCCACTTGGTGTTATCGGTATCATTTATGAATCACGCCCCAATGTTACGGCTGATGCTGCTGGGTTATGTTTAAAGGCTGGGAATGCTTGTATTTTGCGTGGTGGGTCGGAAGCTTTTTATTCAAACCAAGCAATTGCATCTTGTATACAAATTGGGCTTGAGCAAGCGGGTTTACCAGTCGAATGTGTGCAGGTGGTAGGAACGACCGACCGTGCCGCAGTGGGGGAACTAATTACTTTGGACAAGTTTGTCGATGTGGTCGTACCTCGCGGTGGAAAAAGCTTGATCGAACGTATTTCACAGGAGGCAACAATCCCCGTAATTAAACACTTAGATGGTGTGTGCCACGTTTATATAGATGGTGATGCTGATATAGAAAAGGCTGTCCGGGTTGCCTACAACGCCAAAACCCAGCGTTACGGCACTTGCAACACCTTGGAGACTTTATTGGTTGCTGAAGCGATTGCTGATGAGATTTTACCGAAGTTGGCAGTCCAATACCAACAAGCAGGTGTAGAACTGCGGGGTTGTCAACAAACTTGTGAAAAAATTTCTGGTTGTCTGCCTGTATCGGAACAGGATTGGTGTACTGAATACCTTGCACCGATTTTGTCAATCCGTATTGTTTCCGATTTGGATTCTGCTTTGGACCATATAGCAAAGTATGGCTCGGCGCATACCGATTCTATTATTACCGAAGATTATTCTCGAGCACGCCGGTTTCTTCGGGAAGTGGATTCTAGCTCTGTGATGGTGAACGTGTCGACCCGTTTTGCCGATGGTTTTGAATATGGTTTGGGAGCCGAAATAGGGATAAGCACCGATAAGCTTCATGTGAGGGGACCTGTCGGCTTGGAAGGGCTTACTACACAAAAATTTGTCGTCCTAGGCGACGGACATATTCGCGATTGATTTTTTGCTAGTTTCGGGTCTCGAAATTTTTGTTCCGATGAATGTGTGGATTGCGGGTTTAGGGTAATGATTGGGGTATATGGCGGCACATTTGATCCTGTACACATTGGCCATTTACGGACAGCGCTGGAAATTAAGGAGGCCCTTCAGTTGGAAAAGGTTCTTTTTGTTCCTTGTGGCCAGCCTTCGCATAAAAATGCTCCGATTGCTTGTGCTGAGTATCGCTCGAAGATGTTGGCGTTGGCCATTCATTCAGTGCCAGGTTTCCAGGTAGATAGACGGGAGTTCAATAGAGAGGGGTATTCTTATACCGTTGATACATTGGTGTCGCTTCGAAAAGATTACAAAGATAAAACCTTGTGTTTAATAGTAGGAATGGACGCGTTCTTGGGGATATCTCACTGGTATCGTTGGCAAAGTTTGTTTGATCTTTCACATGTCGTTGTGATGTTTCGTCCGGGATCGCACCAAAAGTTTACTGAACCATTGGAGTGTTTAGTGAAGCAGCGTCAAACTTCCACGATCGCAACGCTAAGAACGAAACTAAGTGGTTTGATATTTTTTCAGCAAGTCACCCAGTTGGATATCTCGTCAACAAGAGTACGCTGTATGATCCGGCAAGGGTACAGTCCCCGCTACTTGATACCCGATAAGGTATGGACCATGATTCGGGAACAGAATGTTTATAAATAACTTAAAAAAATCACAGAATGCTTACCGATAAATTATTAACGCTCGTTTTGGAACAGTTGGACGATATCAAGGGAAAAGATATAAAGGTTATCGATGTTCGAGGTAAAACCAATATTTGCGATTATATGGTAATTGCTACGGGAACTTCCCAGCGCCATCTGAAATCGCTTGCAGAACACGTGGAGGAGGAAGTCAAAAAAAATGGGTTTAAGCCGCTAGGTATTGAAGGAGAAAATACCGGTGAGTGGATTGTGGTCGATTTAGGCGACATTATAGTACATGCCATGTTGGGTCAAACTCGAGACTTTTATCAGTTGGAAAACCTTTGGGAAGTGGATTTTGCTGTTGCCCAACCCTCCCAATTATAAAGTTTCTAAAGCGACCCCAATTTTGGAATTGCAACGAAATTACATGTAAAATGGGCCGGATGCCAATTTAATCGGTTAAAACCAATTTTTTCAAAATAACATAATAAAGGACTCATTCATGGGTAAATCCTACATATTACATATGTTCACACCAGCAAAAAATCTCAGTCCGTTTGATGTGAACATGGCGTTAGACGCAGGCTGGATTTCAGCAATTCCCTACCTTAATGTAGAAGTAGATGAGATTGAGGGCCTCGTTCAAGATGCCATATTTTCCCGGGGTCCAAGCGGCGTGAAGCGTACTGGAATTTTTCTCGGTGGGCGTGATATGAAAATGGCAATGGACATGTTGGCTATCGCAAAAAAATCGATGCTTCCGCCATTTGCCGTTGCTGTTTTTGCCGATCCTAGTGGTGCTTTTACTACTGCAGCGGGTATGGTTGCTGCAGTGGAGCGTCAGCTTAAGCAGGTTCATAATACGACCTTAGAAGGAAAAACGATTCTTGCCTTGGGAGGCACTGGACCAGTAGGTTCAGCTGCCGCGTTGTTATCGGCAAAGGCTGGAGCCAATGTTTACATTATTGGGCGACAAAAGGAGAAAGCAGAGCGGATTGCTGCATTGATAAATACTGAATACGGTTCGGGTCAGACCGGTATAAAGGGTGAAGCCGATGCGAATAAAGGGGAATTGATGAAGAATACGGATATTGTATTTTCAACTGCCGCCGCTGGAATCGAAATGCTGAGTGCAGAACTTGTAGCGTCGGCGCCCCAACTAAAAGTAGCGGCCGACGTTAACGCGGTTCCCCCTTCGGGAATCGCGGGCTTGGCTCCAGACCATGATGGTAACCCAATTGGTGGTTCTAAAAGCGGTGCCGTCGGTGTCGGCGCATTGGCAATCGGAAATGTAAAATACCAGACCCAACGCCGATTGCTGGAAGTCATGCTTTTATCTGAAAAACCGGTTTATTTGGCTTTTGAAGATGCATTTGAAACTGCGAGGAATTATGTCAAAGACCAGCTGTAATATGTTTGTAATGTTGTTTTTGAAGGTGTAATTAAACTGAATTATTAGTAACAGGAAAGTTTATGGCGGTTCGTACCATCCTACATATGTTTGATCCAATACATCATGCGAGTCCATTCGATATCAACATGGCCGTAGATGCGGGTTTTGACGTTGTCATTCCATATTCTGGAGTCAAACTGGAAGAGGTTAACGGATTGGTGCAGGACGCAATATTTTCTCGGAGTCCTTCTGGCGTCGAACGGACCGGAATTTTCGTCGGCGGGCGGGATATGGAATTGGCAATGCAGATGTTGGAGGAAACACAAAATGCTATGGTACCCCCATTTGTAGTCTCTGTGCTGGCAGATCCAAGTGGAGCATTCACTACGGCAGCGGCGCTGGTTGCCAGTGTTGAAAAGCAACTCAAAGAAAAGCACGGTGGTGTGTTGGAGGGTTGTCGGGCTGTGGTGTTCGGAGGGACTGGCCCAGTAGGGATAGCTACTGGCGTTATTGCGGCATTACACGGTGTAGATACTACACTGGTCGACCATCTCAATATTGATACCGCAATTGAATGCGCTAAAAAGTACAATGCATTGTGTGGAACGGCGATGCATGGAACCTATGCCAGTTCGGATGCTGATAAAGCCCGGTTAGTGTCAAATGCGGATATTGTTTTTTGCACGGCTAAAGCGGGGGTCGAAGTTTTAAATGCCTCGGTGTTAGGTGATGCAAAGCAACTGAAAGTTGCCGGTGACGTCAATGCCGTACCTCCGTTGGGTATCGAAGGAATAAAGCGAAAACATGTTGGTGAAGAATTGATTTATGCTACCGAGGCTCCGGGGGCAGTTGGTGTCGGTGCGCTTGCGGTAGGTGATATTAAATACAAACTTCAGCAGCATCTTCTCAAGAAATTACACGATACAGGCGCTCCGGTTTATTTTGATTTTCGGGACGCGTTCGAGTCGGCCCGAATGATAGTGTAAAACTTCTGCAAAAAAATAGATTACCCTGAGGGCGCTAATTAAGGTTTGGTATTTCCGGCGCGTCAACTAGCTGGGTGCTGTCGTTGCATGTATCGGTTGGTGCCGACCATTTAGACCAGTGGAAATTCTTACCCATTCCGTGGAAATTGGCTTACAGAGTAGACTCTGAATTAATATTTTCTCCAGATTTGGCTTTATTTTGAGCTTTTGCTCTCACTTCTGAACACACGTTCCGCTATCAACGCATATTTTCCAAAATATGTATTATAAATAATTGGCTATAAGACTTTTTCGGAAGCAAAAATGGTTTTCGAATGGGTCAGTTTTCAAGGAGTTTATGCTCCTTGTTGGCGATTAACAATCGGAATTCGAAGAGGTCAATAATGAACAATACTTTCCGCAAATATAGCAACTATGTCGTTGGCGATGAAGTTGAGTTTTCCGATTTGTCGATTGGTGAGAAATTTGCGACCGAGCGATGGTTTTGGGAAAAAATCGATGCTAATTGTGCTCAAGTACTTGATGTGGCTCGAGGGCATGAGGATACCGTGAGTCGGGACGAACATCATTTCCTATCCTGGTCTGTAGTAAACTCGGTGAAGGCAGCATAATAGGTTCATAGTGTTATAGCTCTAATTTAAAATTTTGAGACGGGGCGAAACGAATCTTACATAAGTCTTTAAAGCTGAGGACATCGCCTTCGCTCCTTTGCCCAAATCTACGATTCCATCGTACGAATATCAAGAAAGCTTCCACTAGGGTAATCCAATAATTTTTCGAAAGCATCCGCGAGTACTCGGCCTGCGATACGTGGTTCCGGCATGGATGGGGAACCGATAGCATCCTTTAAACGTTGGATTGCAGGAAAGACAGAGGTGTCGACATTGTTATTGATGTCATCCAGCATCCGTGTGTGGACAAGGCCCGGTGCGAGGGCGGAAATATGGGTATCAGGAAATTCGTGCACGTATAGTTTCGCCATCATATTGAGTGCTGCTTTGGAGAGTGCATAACCGCTCCAACCCTTGCTACCATTTACTGCGGCGCCAGAGGATATGAAAACAATTTGATGGATTTGTATTCCACTGCTATGCAACCAGTCCATGATGACCTTATTGGCCCAAAGATTAATATCCATAACCTGTTTGATTTCTTCCATCGGGGTTTTATTCAATTCACGGATTTGGCCTAGAATACCCGCATTAAGAATCACAAGGTCAAGTCGTTTAACATCATCAAGTAGTGAATGTAATGCCGGTGCAATAGTGGCAAAATTACTCAGATTGCATTGGATATCATGCAAAGACCCTTGTAAGCTGGTACAACCCCGGCGGCTAATCCCATATGCATTCCAACCACATTCAAGATAATGGTCGGTTACACCGTAGCCGATGCCGCTGCTGTTACCAGTGATAAAAATATTCCGCTTTTCTGACATTAGGCTATTTTAAATC
>CAZZET010000012.1:0-3920 GCA_964653275.1 uncultured Methylococcales bacterium | reverse complement strand
GCTGTTACCAGTGATAAAAATATTCCGCTTTTCTGACATTAGGCTATTTTAAATCTTTCTGAGGATTATAGCCTCCCTGCTTTTTTTATTGACAGCAGACTGCCTATATTTCGGGTATGATGCACGCCTTCTTTCAGTTGTAAGCGCTGTTTTTTTTATAGGAAGTGATGAGAGAAACCCAACCCATAACATAAAATCGCAGGGGTAATACGCGTTAATTACCCCTTTTAACCGTTATCTCCTCGACGGTTATCATAAGTTTTTGGATGAATTCTGTAATCACGGGAGTGTAGTTTTTGAATTTAAATATATGGATAGCTCTGACTTTATCAGTTTATCAGGGTTTTATCAGTATGGGTTTCCAGTTGGTGGGTTCTAGATTGCTATATCCCTATTTTGGTTCCTCTGTGATCGTCTGGGCGTTTTTAATATCCACTTTTTTGGCAGCGTTTAGTATAGGTTCCATAATGGGTGGATTGTTGACCAGATTGCCGTTTAATGTAAAAAATAGAGCTGTTGTCACCTTAGTATTCATCTGTTGAGATTTTGTCGAGATAGTACGACAATGCCAATTCGGAATCCTACTGACCGCCGTTGAATGGCTATGAATTTCAAATCGCTCGATCACGTGAATCTTTACAATATTTTTGATACTTTGCCAAGCTTCGTAGCGGTTGGAATAATCCTTGTCTGTTTGGTGCTTTTGGTTGGGGTAATAGTTTTGTCTTTTCGCCACCGCAAGATAATCCGGAAAAGCAAAAGGGAAATTTTTGAATTAGAAAAAACCAACCAAGCTTTGCAAACGAAGCTGAATGCTGTAGAGAGCCTCAAAACTCCTGACACAGTAGGCCAAATTGCTACTGCATTATGGCCTCTTAGCGGTGATTTGTTTTTTAATTCCCTGGTAACACACCTTAGCGATATTCTATCAGCGGATTATGTGTGCGTAGGTAAATTCGTGGATAATGAGGATGGTGGTAAAATTAGCCTCATCTCCTGTTTTGGGGCGGGAAAGCATCTCGATACTTTTGATTACGCACTATCTGGTGCTCCTTGTGAACAGACGATGCGGCAGGGTAAATATTGGGTATCAAAGGACGTTGCTCTGCAATTTCCGAACTTTACTATGCTTCGTGATCTGGGAATTGAAGGTTACGTTGGCTTGGCGCTTCCCGGTGCAATGGGTTCAAGTCGAGGTTTACTCTCGGTACTTTTCACTCAACCGATAGCTGAAATTGACAGTGTTGTATCGGTACTGAAAATATTCGCCGCTTGGGTGAGCTCAGAACTCACGCGTTCGGGAATGGAAGAAATTCTGCACCGCTATTATCAAATCGTAGATAGTTCTGCTGATCTGTTGGCTTTTGTGGATTGCAATTTCACGTATCAGGCGGTGAATCCAACTTACCTTAAATTGTTTAATAAACGGCGGGACCAGATTATTGGTCACTCGCCAGCGGAGGTGCTAGGGCAGCAAATATTTGAAGAAACTATTAAACCAAAGCTCGACGAATGCTTTGGGGGAAAGGAGACCAACGTCGAATTCAAGATAGATTTACCCGACAAATCTAATCGCTATATCCAAAGTAAACTTTCCCCGTTCCTCGATCAGAGCGGAAATATTACTGGCGTTGTGGTCTGTAGCCGCGATATTTCGGCATTGAAGCAAACAGAAGAAGAGCAAGCTCTTCGGGCAAGCACGCTCGAAGCGGTTGCGAAATACCATACCCAAGAGGAAGCACTGACCCGAATTATTCTCTTAGCGGAGAAGTCTCACGTGGGCATGCTATGCTCCATTTTACTGTTGGATCAGGACAAGAAAACCCTTCGGTCTGGTGCAGCGCCGAGTTTGCCCAAATTCTATAACGAAGCTTTTGATGGTTTGGAGATTGGCGAAGAGGTTGGTTGTTGCGGTACGGCTGCCTTTACCGGTAAACGGGTTATTGTGTCGGACATTAGAACTCATCCTTTTTGGGCGAAGTATAAAGCTTTGACTAGTCAAGTGGGGATGGTCAGTTGTTGGTCCCAGCCAATAAAGTCATCGAAAAACCAGGTATTGGGTACTTTCGCAATTTATTATCAGGAAGTGCGAGAGCCCAAATCGGAGGATTTAGCACTTATTGAATCCTTAGCCAGCATTGCGGCGATCTCAATAGAGCGGAACCAAGGAGAACAGGAACGACTCCACCTCGAAAATCAACTTCTCCAATCCCATAAAATGGAAGCCATCGGTCACCTGACAGGGGGTATCGCTCACGATTTTAATAATATTCTTGGGAGTATTTTAGGTTTCGCAGGTTTGGCATTGAAACGCTGCGTTAATTCAAATAGCGGTAATCTCGAAGAATATCTTAGTGAAATCATCCGAAGTGGAGAACGGGCTCGAGATTTGATTTCTAAGATGTTGGCTTTTAGTCAAACCGGGTTAAACAAATCCCATCCAGTAAAGTTGCAATCCTTGATTGACGATTCTCTTAAATTGTTGCGGCCCTTGTTACCTGCCTACATCGAAATACAAGTTCATATTGAATCCGATGAAATGATAATACTTGCTGATTCCGTGCAGTTGGAACAAGTTATCGTGAATCTTTGTATTAATGCTAGAGATTCCATGAAGGGAAAGGGGCGGATCGACATTAAAGGACGAATATCGCTGGATGATTACGAGCGAACCTGTAATTCTTGCCATAGTCGTTTTTTCGGCCATTTCATCGAACTAAGTGTCGAGGACACTGGTTTGGGCATCGAACCGGAATTATTTAAGTGGATTTTCGATCCTTTTTTCACGACCAAAGCAACAGGAGAGGGGACTGGTATGGGTTTGTCTATGGTGCATGGAACAGTCCACAAATATGGAGGACATATTTTGGTGGAATCATCTGCCGAGATGGGTACCTTGGTACGGATCTTTTTCCCGTTGGACGAAGCGTTAGACGATACGGTGGATTTCAGGGAGGTAATCCAAGACCAACAACAGTCCGAATCGGTTTTCATGGACAAACATATTTTGGTTGTCGACGACGAAGAATCCTTAGTGATGTTATTGACCGATGTGCTGGAGTCTAAGGGCTTTCGAGTGACAACGGCAAATTCTGGTGATTCCGCTCTGTCCATTTTTCTCAAAGATCCTTTGGGTTTTGATCTTATTTTGACGGATCAGGCTATGCCGAAAATGACGGGGGTAGATCTGGCTAAGAATATCCTGTCTGATTTTCCCAATACACCGATAATTGTATGCACGGGATTTAATCAACTTGTTGGCGATGAGGGAGCCAATCGGTTGGGAATAAAACGATTTCTACAAAAGCCTTTCGACGATGATACGCTTTTTGCAGCTGTTTCAGAGGTGCTTAATCGCAGTCAAAAAGCGGTGTCGATCCAATAATATTTTCGACTCATTGATTTGGCGGGTACAGTAAAACGATCTGTTCATAGTCTAGAATTTTATATTCTTTCGAAACCTTGATATTACGAATCTCCAATGAACAGACTCGATCGGCGCCGACGGGAAAAGGAGCTTAAAAAACGGCAAAAAGGGATGCTGGATTACCCCGTGTTACTCAATAAATTTGTGGAAAACTTGAAGGCCAATCGAGCTAGCATTCCTGAAGTAATTTATAAAAAGATTGCTTCAGACAAAAACTATCATGCTCTACATATGTTCGGTTCGGCTGCTTTCAAATTTCAGAATTACGATCTGGCGGTGAAACTTTTTGAGAAGGCTACTGCTTTGGAGCCGAGCAATTCTTCTTATTGCAATGACTTGGGGCTTGCGCTATTTAATAAAAATCAAAATGAAAGAGCGGGAGAATTTTTAACCAAGGCTTTGGATCTTGATGATACTAATTTCCACGCTCATATAAATCTAGCTAATCTCAGAAAATTACAAGGAGATTTGTCGGGTGCGCTTGAGTCCTTGG